>NZ_LRIB01000049.1:0-82077 GCF_001758715.1 Janthinobacterium sp. HH104
CCAAGTCGTTCAACGCGGGCGTGCACCACAGCAGCGCCATCCACTTCAAGGCCAATGTGCTGGCGTCGACGCTGATCCCCAGCAAGTACCTGTCGCGCGACGCTTTTAAACGCATGGCCCTGGACTTCCTCACATTCGGCAATGCCTACCTGGAAGACCGCCCCAGCCGCAGCGGCAAGGCGCTGGCCTTCCAGCACGCGCTGGCCAAGTACATGCGGCGCGGCGTCGATCTGGATACCTATTATTTTGTGAACGGCTACCAGGCCGTGCACCAGTTCGACAAGGGCCGCGTCTTCCACCTGATGGAACCGGACGTGAATCAGGAGCTGTACGGCGTTCCGCAGTACTTGAGCGCCCTGCAATCGGCCTGGCTCAACGAGGCGGCCACCTTGTTCCGCCGCAAGTACTACAAGAACGGCTCGCACGCCGGCTTCGTTTTTTACATGACGGACGCCGCCGCCAACACCCAGGACGTGGACAACCTGCGCCAGGCCATGCGCGACAGCAAGGGACCGGGCAACTTTCGCAACCTGTTCATGTACGCGCCGAACGGCAAGAAGGACGGCATCCAGATTCTGCCGGTGTCCGACGTGGCCGCCAAGGACGAGTTTTTCAACA
This sequence comes from Janthinobacterium sp. HH104, assembly GCF_001758715.1. Lineage (NCBI taxonomy): Bacteria > Pseudomonadati > Pseudomonadota > Betaproteobacteria > Burkholderiales > Oxalobacteraceae > Janthinobacterium > Janthinobacterium sp. HH104. The sequence goes on from NZ_LRIB01000049.1 coordinate 619, forward strand.
TCAAGAGCGTGACCCGCGACGACCAACTGGCCGCGCACCGCGTGCCGCCCCAGCTGATGGGCATCCTGCCGAACAATGCCGGCGGCTTCGGCGCCGTGGAACCGGCCGCGCGCGTCTTCGCGCGCAATGAGCTGGTGCCGCTGCAGGCGCAGTTCATGGCGATCAACGAATGGGCAGGCGTGGAAGTGGTGAAGTTTGCCCCGTATGACCTGGGCCTGGGCAAGGAGGGCGCGCAATGAGTGACCACGTCGACAACACAGACAAGATCATCTTTGCCGAGGTGGCGCGCGGCTTGGCCGCTGTGCGGCGCCGGCCCGCCCTGGCGTCGCATGGCTGCTGCCACTACTGCGACGAGCCGCTGGCGCCCGCGCTGCTGTTCTGCAATGCGGACTGTCGCGACGACTACGACAAGGAGCAGGCGGCCAAGGCGCGCGCCGGCCGCACAGGATTAGTCACATGCCAGTGAGTGATCTGGCATGTGACTCAACTTGAATTTTTTCAATTCTTGTGTAACGGACTCTACAAGACGTTGAGGTTCTAATAACGTCTTGATTTCACGCTCCCAGCCTGTAGCTCCCCCTACGTGTTGGGTTACACCTTCCGGCCATCCCTGCAAGATGAGTTTGTAATACGCAATACGTTCGGCGACCCTTGCCTCCTTTTTGCACCAAGCCAGCAACAAGACATTGTCGGTCATGGCTTGTATCGGGAAGTTATGCTCACTTGCTACAGCATCTTTATACAGGGTGTCCAGCGTGGAGCAGGTAAGTGTGTTGAGAAATGCAGTAGGGCATTGCAATCCAAACCGTTCAACTAGTTCATCGAACTTGGTTGAGTGGCGCAAGGGACTTATTGACTCATCTACGCCTTTACCATTCAGTAAAGGACTCGGTGTGGCCAGCGAAACCACAGGAAACGGCGTCATCAGTGAGTGCGTGTGGAACACGGGAACATAGTGTTCCTCGCCATACACGGGGTGTAGATAAATGCCAGTCAGTAGAGGACCGTTACGCTTCAATAAGTGAAGTGGCTTATATATTTCATACGCACCAATCGCTTCTTTCCAGTCTTGAGTAATAGCCTTCTTTTCTGTCGCCGTCATCTTTTTCATAAGGTGTCTCAGGGTATATCGCTGTCTGCAAGGAGGAGTTGTCGAGAGGTTATCATTGTTGGCCTTCGATTGTACGCTGTCCCGCCACTACGCTACCCGTTCCTTCCGCACCAGGATGACCGCCACGCTGCTATTGTCGGCAGGGCGTGGCACCGCACACTTCCTCCACGCCGGAGTTCTCCTCCCACCGTGCAAGCCGCCCACGAGGCGGCTTTTTCACGCCCCAGCGAATGATGTTGCATCTGATGTAAGAAAAAAGCCCATTTCGGCCCGGCGCGCGCAGTTGTCCCCCCTCCACACCTGCCCGCTATATAGGGGTCTTTTGACTCAAATTTGCGCCATGGCCGAAGGCGCATGAGGACTGGCGCGGCCGGGCGAAAAGGGGGCATGCGATTTGACGCATTTTGACGCACTTTGAGCGCTTTTTCGTGCTGGTGGTATTGCGGCATGGGAACGGCGTTGTTTTTGCGCTGCGCCGCGTCCTGGGGCGATTCTGGCCCATGTACTGGCGTCCTTGTTCGGAGCTTCATTGATCTTCATGTCTCGCGTCATTGCCGAGTATTGCGACCTCAAAAACTCTTGATATACTGTATGTACATACAGTATTTTATTCGGGTGTCACGATGATTGTTAAAATGTTAAAGATGCGCCTTGATGGGGTGGAGGTGCCCAAGCGAAGGCTGAATGATCGCTACCACTCGGCCCGGTCTGGCACATTGGAAGTCGTTGAAACGACAGACCAGGGCTTGCACCGTTTGGTAAAGCTGGCCCGCTTCACTTACGGAGATAGCGGCAAATACGTTGACACACTTTTCGATGTGAATTTGCTCTGGTATCGGGACGGGCGCATGGTGTTGTCAGGGTTTGAGCGCAGCAAGAAAGATATGCTATTTTGCGACTACGCGCAGTCCTGGCTGTGTTTTGTCGGGACGGAGCCGCCGCCAATGCCAGAAGGCAGGTAGAATAAATTGCATGTGCGCCGACTATACCCCCAGCCGTAGCGATCAAATCGAACAGCATTTTGCTGTCCGTTCCCCTCAATTTGACCTGCCGCCGGAAGCCTGGCCAGGATACATGGCGCCGATCATTCGCGCGTCGCACGAGGTGCCCGGTGAGTTGGAAGTCGCGCCGGCATGTTTCGGGATGGTCCCCCATTGGGCCGATATGAAGCTGGCGCGCCAGACCTACAACGCCCGCACCGAAACCGTGGCGCAGAAGCCATCCTTTCGCAATGCCTGGAAGCGCAAACAGTTCTGCATTATCCCTGCCGATAATTTCTTTGAACCTTGCTATGAGACTGGAAAACCGATTCGCTGGCGCATCGAGCGCGCCGATGGCATGCCGGCCGCCATCGCCGGGATATGGGAATTTCGGCCGCAAGACTTGCTGCTGTCATTCTCGATGCTGACGATAAACGCCGATGGCCACCCGCTCATGCAGCGCTTCCACAAGCCGGATGATGAAAAACGGATGGTGATGATCCTCGACCCACACCAGTATCACGGCTGGCTTGATGGTTCCCTTGTGACCGAAGAGGATTTGTTTCAGCAGTATCCAGCAGAACGCCTCGTTGCTGTAGCTGATCCGCTTCCACCGCGTGTGAAAAAATGAACACGAGCCTGGACGCCTGGAGGTCCGTAGTGACCACGATGAAGGGCAAAGCTCAAAATTAGAGATTTTTTCGAATTTATTTTAAGATAAATTTAGGTGAGTGTTAATATATTATTTTCTGGTAGGTGGGGGATCTGTGCTGGCAAAAATTTGGAATTTTATAAAATCCCCAGGGCCGATGGCTGTTGTCGCAATATCTGGCATCTCATTTGGCATCTATGGAACATTATTCTACGAACGGCAAGCTGCTGTTGCGATAGAGTTACTAACTAATAATCCAGTTTTTGATATTAGAACGGATGTTAGTAAATTAGGGGTTACCTATGCTGGTGTTGATTTAAGGAAGGCGTCTCAAACTCTTCGATTACTTAGTGTAAAAATTACCAACGCCGGTAACAAGGATATTCTGAAAGGAGACTTTGAGGAGGGAGAACCTATTTCGCTTTCAGTTTCAAAGGGAAAGGTGGTCGAGATATCTCGTTTTACCGCTAGCAACGAATTCCTTCAAAAGAAAGGTGGAGTTCATTTACTTGCCGAAACCTCTATTCGAATCGATCCGGTGCTTCTTGAACGGGGAGAGTTTATGATTCTTGACTTCCTTGTTCTATCTGATCTGGGCAATACTCCAACGCTCAAAGCTGTAGGGAAAATTGCAGGTATCAAGAATTTTGAGGTCATCGATAGTGCGATTGCATCGAAATCTTCTCTTGTGTCAGGGATATTCCACGCTGACTCATTGATAGTTCATATTCTGCGCGGTCCAGTTTATTTTGTTATTTTTATTTTAGAATTTATCATTTTTGTATTTGTTATTGTGTTGCCTCTTATCGCCTGGCAGGGAGCTGTGAATGGAGTAAAGCGTTGGTTTCGTGATCGTTCGGTGCGAAAGAAGTTTTTCGGCCGTCCTCTCTCTAATCCTGAGCAAGTTGGCGTGGAGTACTATATTGCTGAAGGACCAGCGGGACTCGCACACTTGTATAAGTTGATTGATTTGTTTGATTCTAGATCTAAATTGCTATCAGCGCAACGAAGTGATATTTCCGAAGATGAAATCTCTAAGAAATTGTCCAAAAGGTTCCCTATTCTTAAAGATGAAATAACTTACTTGGACGCAAAGGGGGTTATTACTGTTAAGGGTGCAGATATTTCGATTGATCCGGATTTCTGTGCTGGAATAAATGGGGTGTGTCGAATACTTGAGCTTGAACCTGAAAATGTAAAGTCTCAAGACGCGCAGTCGAAATTTGGCGTTTTAATAGAAGAGCATAATTTTTCCGGAGTGTCGATGACTCGAACCTTCATGTAAGAACTATCGAACGGACGTGAGGGCGGGTCCTTCATTCGTACACGGCCTGAACGGCGGATGCTGCCGTTAGGGCAATAGCTATTCAGATGAAGCGGAAAGCCGTCGCGCTGCAGCGCAACGTCGTTGTGTGGGAGTCCGCATGCGGGGCTAACTCCTCCCTGCGCCCCGCGTCCGCACCGCACACGGATACTGCTATGTGCGCCCCTCCCAAAAAAAACGCAGCATCCATGGGGGCTCTTACTTGGTGTCGTCGCATTTTCCCTGCCTATCCGAGCTTGGTCGCCATATCCTCCGCACTCTCGTTGTAATAGACCTGGAGCATACGCAAATCCCTGTGGCCGACCATCCGCGCCAGGTCCAGCACGTTCAGTTTTTTTGCCAGTCGCGTGATGGCTGCATGCCGACTGTCGTGGAATGTCAGCCCCTCGATACAAGATCGTTCGCGCGCTCTGCGAAATAGGGCATCGAGCGAGGCCGTGGAAATTCCGAATAATGGCGCATCGACTGAGTCCGGCAGCAGCGCCAGTAGTTCCAGCGCGCGCGTCGATAGCGGTACGTCTCGCCGTACGCCGTTCTTATTGATCGAGGCGGGGAGGCGGGCGACGGCGCCGTCAACCCAGGCGGGCATCAGTCCGCAAATTTCCCCGGCCCGCATGGCCGTCTCGATGGCGAAGAGGTACGCGACCGCCACGGCCTGGCTCTTCGTCGTCACAGGCTCGTCGGCGAAGCCAAGTGCGTTGCACAGGCGCTCGATTTCATCCTCGGTAGGAATGCGTTCGCGTGAGGCGGCGGGCTTGGGGCGGCGCACGTCGCTGGTCGGACTGGCGGCAAGCCATTTCCATTCCCTGCGCGCAGTGGTGAAGACGTGCGACAGCAAGTTCAGCTCGCGATTCACGGTGGCGCCAGTGACCTTGCTTTCCCCAGTCATGCGCTGATCGCGCCAGGCGCCGAGCAGTTCAGGTGTCACGTTGGCCAGCTTGATATCTTTGATTTTCACGCCGCCAATGACCACTTCGCCGATGGCGTTGAGGCGCAGCCTTTCCCAGCGCTCGCCGCGCTTGTGGATGGAGACTTCTTCCAGATACCTGTCGAATGCGTCGCCACAGCTTTTCCCGATGACGATGCCACTGTCGGCGCCGCGCCGGATTTCGGTCTCGCGTTCCGACGCCCAGGCCGCAGCCTCGGCCTTGGTGCTGAATGTTTTAGATTCCCGTGTGCCGAGGATGGCGATTTCTGCCCGCCAGCCGCCAACCCGTTTCCTGAATGAAGCCATGCATCCCTCTCGTTGAGGCGTAATCATGGCGTAAATTTGGCGTAATCGCTACTGGTTTTTTTCGGGTTTAATCTGGATTAAGGGAAATGCCGGGACGTAAAAAAAGCCACTAACCCGTTGATTTTATTGGATTTAGTGGCTTTTTCGATGCTTCTGAATTCTGTGCGCTGGTGCCCGGAGCCGGAATCGAACCGGCACGCCCTTACAGGCGGGAGATTTTAAGTCTCCAGTGTCTACCAGTTTCACCATCCGGGCAGCGCGGCGAGATTCTAGCACAGGTGATGTGCATCACGCCATCTTGTGCCTGAGCCACGCTGTCCGGTTTATCTACCGGCCGTCAGAACGTCGCCTTGAACTGCACCCCATACGTGCGCGGTTCGTTGACGATGCCCGTCAGGTTGTCGAAATCGATCGCGCCCAGCGACTGGACCTGGTTGGTGATGTTGCGGCCATATGCGGAGACTTCGTATTTGTCCCATTTGTAGCCGACGCGCAAGCCGCCTTCGAGCAATTCCTTGGCCTTGTATTCCTTCGCTTCATACAGGAAGAAGTTGTAGCTGGTGCGGTAGGCCCAGTCCGTGTAGGCGTAGAACTCGCCATTGGCGAGGGGAATGCTGTACTTCAGGGTGAAGTTGGTTTGCCATTCCGGCGCGCGGGGCAGTGGGTTGCCGTCGATGTAGGCCGTACCCTTGAACGGGCCCAGCGGGTCGGTCACGGTGCAGCCGCTGGCCGGGTTGTTTTGCGCGTTGCCGCAGCTTTGCACGAACAGCTTCTTGTCCTGGATTTCCGTGTGGTTGTAGCTGCCGCCCAGGGTCATGCTGAGCGAATCGCTGAGGTTGGCCTGGAAATCGAGTTCCACGCCACGGCCCGTGGCCTTGTCGGCGTTGATCAGCTGGTTCATGTTGACAGCGCCGCTGCCGGCCGTCAATTGCTTGTCCTTGACCCGGTACTGGAACACGGCCAGGCTCAGGCGTGCGCGTTTGTCGAACAGATCCTGCTTGATGCCCGCCTCGACGGACAAGGCTTTCTCGGCGCCCGCAAACGAAGGGCGGTCGGCCAGGCCGTTCAGGCGTCCCTGCATCGACGGCGCGCGGTAGCCGGTGGCGATGCGCGCGTAGGCATTCGTTTCCGGCGTGAGCACATAGGTGCCGCTCAAGTCCCAGCTGACGTTGTGCGACGTGTCGTTCAGGTTGAAGGGGCCGGCCGTGGTCGCTTCCACGCGCTTGGCCGAGAAATCCTTCTTGTCGGTCGTGTAGCGCAGGCCGGCGCGCAGTTTCAGGGCGTCCGAGACCGTGTAGTTGAGCGAGCCGAAGGCCGCGTACGACTTCGAGCTCTGGTTTTGCGTCGCGTAGTTCGGGCTTTGCGGATTGCCGGGCGCCAGACTGTTGAAGCCGATGCTGTCGATCTGGATATCTTCCTTGAAATAGAACAGGCCGCCTATCCATTGCAGCGGGCCGCGGGCAGACGACTCGGCGCGGAATTCCTGCGAAATCTGCTTGTGGTTGGGGATGACGTCGGCCGTTTCCACGACGAAGGGGATGAAGCCGGGGCCCATCGGCGGCGCGTATACGGCGCCATAGCCGCCGTCGACGTCGGCGCGGCTGAAGAAATCGAGTTTTTCGTAGCCGGTGATCGAATGCAGGGTGACGCCCGGCAAGTCCCATTTCAGGCGCATGCTGCCGCCCTTGGTTTTCAGGTGCTGGCGGTTGATGCCGTCGGTCGGGTAGTTATCGTAATCAAAGCCGTCGACCAGGTCATTCGTGCCCTGTTTCAGGATATTCGCGCGGAACAAGGTGGCCGTGCCATCGAGGTTGCGCGCATGCACGTTGAACAGGGCGCTGAAGTCGCGCGTGGGCTTGACCAGCACCTGCAGGCGGGCGGCGCTGTCTTCATAGCCTTCGAAGTCGCGCGTGCCGGTGGGGCGCGGGTTGTGCACGCGGTCGTCGCGGCGCTGGGTCTGGCCGGAAAAGCGCAGGGCGACGGTGTCGCTGACGGGCACGTTGAAGGCGCCTTCCAGGTTCTTCATGCCATCCTTGCCGAAGCCGCCGCTCAGGTAGCCTTCCGTCTTGAAGACGGGCTTGGCGGAATCGAACTTGATCACGCCGGCCGGTGAGTTGCGGCCGAACAGGGTGCCTTGCGGGCCGCGCAGCACCTCGACCTGGTCGACGTCAAACACGGGAAAACCCTTGAGCATGGCGTTTTCCTGTACCACGTCATCCATCACCAGGCCCACCGGTTGCGAGGCGTTCAGGTCGAAGTCGGTATTGCCCAGGCCGCGAATGTAGAAGCGGGGGAAGGTGCGGCCGTAATCTGATTCGACCGAGACGCTGGGCGAGCGGCTGTTGAGGAAGCGGATGTCGGCGCCGCCGGCCGTCAGGGTGTCGAGCTTGTCGCCCTTCAGGGTGGCGATTGACATGGGTACGTCCTTGATGTTTTCCGCGCGCCGCTGCGCCGTCACGATCACCGTTTCCAGCTGGCCAGGACCGGCCTGTGCCGCCGGAGCGGCAGGGGCGTCGGCGGCCGGCGCCGGGACGTTGTCCTGTGCCTGCGCCATCGCCTGCAAGGGGAAGGCGGCAGCGATTGCCAGGGCAATCAGGGTGTGGCGTACTGTGCTGGCATGCGGTGTCATCATGAAACGGCTCCTGTCGGTCGAGGTTGTTGGGGGCATGCAAGCTGGCGCTGGCCAGCTGAACGAAAAATCATGCTAGCACGGAAAGTTTTGGTATTCATGCCATTTTCCAGCGGCGGCTATTCATATCCGTTTCGACTGAATACGCGAATAAAATCGTATTTGTCGTCAATATCTGGTGGGTGCATAGTGGAGTGCCGGCAGGCTTGTGCGAGCGCAACAGCGGCCTGGCATGGTGCTGGGGTTTCCTGCGGGAGCGCAAACAGAGCGATGGTTTTTGCGGCGCTGACCGTGCCCGGGCACGGGAAATACAACAGTTGCCGCGGATTTTTTTGGAACGGGGCTTGTTGTTGCTGCGCGACAGGGAGGCGACGCCTGCGGCTATCTCCCTGTGCGTGTGACGTGGGGCATGCGTGGCCGCATGCCCGGTCTGGTCAATTAAAACTCTTCCCAGTCGCCAGCCGTCACGGCTTCCGCTTGTACCGAACGGTGTTTTGCCGGTGCGGCCTGGCGCTTGACGGGGCTGCTGGCCGGCGCCGGTACCAGGCGCAGCGGCTTGCGGCTGGCGCGCGCAGGTGCTGGCGCGGGTGCCGCCACATGGCTGTCGTGCGTCTTGAAGATGCTCACGGTTTGTACCAGATGGCTGGCCTGGTCGCGCAGCGATTCGGCCGCCGCCGCCGCTTCTTCCACCAGGGCCGCGTTTTGTTGCGTGACGCTATCCATCTGGGCCACAGCCTGGTTGATCTGCTCGATGCCGGTGGACTGTTCCTGGCTGGCCACCGTGATTTCCGCGATGATGTTGCTCACGCGGGCGACGCTGGCAACCACCTCGGACATCGTCGTGCCCGCTTGCGCTGCCAGCCTGGAGCCCGCATCGACGCGGCTCACGGAATCATCGATCAGTTCCTTGATTTCCTTGGCCGCGCTGGCGCTGCGCTGCGCCAGGCCGCGCACCTCAGTGGCCACGACGGCGAAGCCGCGGCCCTGTTCGCCGGCACGCGCCGCTTCCACTGCCGCATTCAGGGCCAGGATATTGGTCTGGAAGGCGATGCCGTCGATGACGCTGATGATGTCGACAATCTTGCGCGACGACTCGCTGATCAGGTCCATGGTGCCCATCACTTGGCCCACCACGGCGCCACCCTTGCTGGCGACGTCCGATGCCGTCGTGGCCAGCACATTGGCTTCGCGGGCATTTTCCGCATTCTTGCGTACGGTGCTCGTGAGTTCTTCCATCGAGGAAGCGGTTTCTTCCAGTGAACTGGCTTGCTGTTCCGTGCGCAGCGACAGGTCGCTATTCCCGGTGGAGATTTCCTCGGCGGCCAATGAGACCGTGTCGGAATCCTGGCGCACGGAGGATACGACCGTGGTCAGCGACTCCTGCATGCGCTGCAGTGCCGACAGCACGCTGACGCTATCGGTCGGTGCAACACTGAGTTTGCCAGTCAGATCGCCAGCGGCAAGCAGGCTGACGGCGTCGCACAGCTGTTTCGGTTCTGCGCCCAGCGCCTTGAGCAAGCTACGCGTGATGAGCCAGCCAGCCAGGCCCGCCAGCACGATGGACAGCAAGCTGGCGCCGATGAGGATATTCCTGTTGAGAATGTAGTGCTCCTTGTCTTCCTGCAGGATGACGGCGGAGTGCCTGTCCGTCAGGGCGAAATATTCATCGCTGGCGGCGACGAGGGCGGCCAGCAGGGGACGGCATTCCTCGTTCATCTTGACGATGGCTTGTTCGGTTTTCTTTTGCAGCGCCAGGTCGACGATGCCTAGCGCCACGGGAGCATAGCGTTTTTCGATGCTGTCGATCTTGCTGATGATGGCGCGCACCTCGTCCGATACTTCCGGCAGCTGTGCCAGTTGCAGCAGCTGCTGCATGTTCTTGACAACATCGGCATGCGCCTGCAAGACCTGCTTGCGTTCGATTTCCAGGTCTTCCGGCTTGGTGACGAGCACCAGGTTCCTGGCCGCCACGGCGCGCATGTCGATCGCGTCACGCACGCGGTGCGCCGTATTGGCGCGGGCCGTGATGCCGTTGACATACTGGTCAAAGCCGGCGTTGAAGGTGGAGAAACTCCGCACGGACAGGATCGAGATGCCGATGAGGAAAAAGACCAGCAGGCCGAAAGCCAGAGTGAGCTGGGTGCGTACGGTGAATTTATCCATGATGTCTCTCCCAAAATACGTGGTGACGATTAGAAAGGGGGCTTGCGTGGGACGGGTGGCAGGCGCTTGCCTGGCAGCGGGTCATGCCTTACGCAGTGCTTTTCTATCCAGAACACGGATTCGTGGTGCGAGGATCGAATTAATTCAAAAAACCGATTTAGATAATTTATTTGTTTTATTTATTAAATTCATTGTTACACAAAAAATTCATTAAATCAATCAGATTTTGCGTGTCAAAAAACAACTTTTCGACATGGGATACTTGTTCAGACAGGTATCGGCGTACCTTGGTGAAAGGTCATTTGCCAGCGGCCATCGCGCCACTTCCACAGCGAACTGCGCAAGCTGGCGCCGGCGGGCAGGGCGCCGCTGGCGTGGCGCTGCGAGCGGTAGGTCACGAAGGCTACATCGTTGGCCAGCAAGCGGGCCTGAAAATCGCTGATGCTGCGCAGGCAAAAGTCCTCCGCCGGCAAGTCCGCCAGGGTCGCCGCGCGCGTCCATAGCGTGCCCGAGCTGCCGAATTCGATGAACTCGTCGGCCAGCAATGCCGCCAGCTTGGCGCTGTCGGCGCGCACGGCCTGGCTTTGCAGCGCCGCTTCCAGCGCCTGCAGATGTGCCGCCAGATCCGTGGCGTCCGGCCCCTCCGGCCCCGTCATCAGATGGGAAACGCGCCGGCGCCCGATACATTCAGGCAGGCGACCTTGTCGCTGGAAAAGTATTTGATCTGTCCCAAGCCGATGGCGTAGCAGCCGTCGCTGAGCGGGGAAATGGGGCCGGTGAGTTTTTCACCGTTGATCAAGGTCACCACCCAGGGCGTGGTGGCCGGTTTGCCTGCGTGGGTCAGGGCGTGTTGTACCAGGTCTGACATGCTGCCTCCAAAGAAATGTGGTTGGGCAGATGATAGCAGTGCGCGGCCGTTTTAAGCGTCGGCCAGCAGATTCTTGGGCAGCGCCACCGACGTGAGTTTCCAGCTCCACAGGCCATCGCGCTTCAGGGTCAATTCGCCGATATGGCTTTTGCTGTGGGCGCGCTGCACCACGACGCTGTTCCAGGAGGTGTAGCGCAGTTTGTAGTCGGGCTTGGTGCTGCGCTTGCGGCCGCTGATGTCGCTGACCTTGGCGAGTGGCTTTTCGTAGCGGTCATTGAGCTTCATCAAGGCGACGATGCCTTCGGGCATCAGCATGGTGTCGAGCAAGGGATCGATGACGTCGGGACTGATGTCGTCGGCCACTTCCGGCGCCGAGAACAGGGCATGCAGTTGCTGCCCGAGACTGCCGCGCAGCTGTGGCAGGTCGATCTGTGCAGCCAGGGCCTGGCTATCCTCGTCCATGGTGGCCGCGCGGATCTTGTCCATGGTGAAATACGGGCTGCCATAGAAGACGCCGGCCAGCGAGACCAGTACCGCTACAGCGAGAAACATCAATCTTTTCATCTGCGATCTCTCGGATCCCTGGCGACCCGGTGCGCCTGAAGTGTTGGCATTCTACATAATATTTCCCAAAATCAATATGGTGGTTTAGGTAAGTGTTGTTTTAGATCAAGTTTCGTCAGAGTAATTCCGGCGGCAAGGTAATGTCCGCCAGTTTCCAGTCCCAAATGCCATGGCGGCGCAGCAGGAACTGGCTGGCGGCGGGGCCGGCGCCGTTGCGCCGCAGCACCACTTCATTCCACGAGCGGTATGCCATGCCGAAGTCGTGGCGCTTGCCGTCCGCCCCTTGCTTGCCGTGCAGGATCAATACCGTGATGCCGGGCGGCGAGACGATGGTGTCGAGCATTTCCTTGAAATCGTCTTCATTGGCCGTTTCGCCGGCCGTCCGCAACTGGCGCGCCACGCTGGCGCGCACGGCGGGCAGGTCAGCCTGCTGCGCCAGGGTTTCCAGGCGCACGGATTTTGCCGCGATGCTGATGCGGTACATGGCGATGTAGGGACTGACCCAGGTGAAGCCGATGGCGGCGACGGTAAAAATGATCGCGGTGGCGTACTTTCTTTTCATGGTCCGTATTTTTGTATGAGCTGTGCCGCCGTGATTTTACCCGGCCAGGCATGGCGGATGGTGTAGCATTCGTGCCGGCGCGGACCATCGCGCCGCAATATTGAGGACAACCATGAATATCACTATCAATCAGGTGCTGCAGTCATATATCGACCCGCTCACCGCCAGCGAGTACGCGGCGCTCGAGCGCAGCCTGCTGGCCGAAGGCTGCCGCGATGCGCTGGTGCTGTGGAACGACGTGCTGATCGACGGGCATAACCGCTACGCCATCTGCCGCCAGCACGGCATCGAATTCAAGACTATCCAGAACACCAGCTTTAGCTCGCTCGACGACGTCATGCTGTGGATGATCGACAATCACCTGGCGCGCCGCAGCGTGTCGGACTTCCAGCGCGGCGTGCTGGCCCTGCGCAAGAAGGAAATCGTCGCCGCGCGCAGCCCGGCACCCGTCAGCGCGGCCGATGCGCCCGAAGGCGAAAACGCGCCCAAGCCCCCTATGAGCACGCGCGAAGAAGTCGCCAAGGTGGCCCGCCTGAGCAGCAACCAGATCAGCCAGATCGAGAAAATCCAGAAAGCGGCGTCGCCGGAACTGGTGGAAGCCGTCCGTTCCGGAACGATCTCTATCAATGCGGCGGCCACCGTGGCATCCCTGCCGCCGGAAGAACAGGTGGCAGCCGTCGCCGGTGGTAAAAAACTGCTGCGCCAGGCGGCCAAGGAAATTCGCGAACAGCGCGCCGCCACGCGCACGCCGCGCGAGCCGAAGGTGCATGTATCTCAGGATACGCCCGAGACGGGCAACGAGCCATGGGCGGACAATGCTGCCCAGGCGCCTAGTGAGGCGGAGCGCCTGCGAGGCGAGATCGCCAGCCTGAAACAGAAGGTGGCGCAACTGCAGGCGGAAAATGTGGAACTCAACCAGCGGATTGCAACTCTCATCGACGCATCCTGATTATTGGAGTAGTGAATGCCAGCTCGCCGTGCCTTGTTTGTCGCCATCGCCTGCGGCGCCGTCGCCGCTCCTCCCGTGCTGGCCGCGCCCGCCGTTTCTGTCACTGACATGGCCCGGTGGCAGGCGCAGGCCGCCCATGTCAGTATCGCGCGCGACACCTGGGGCGTGCCCCATGTGACGGGCAAGACGGATGCGGATGCCGTCTTTGGCCTGATGTATGCGCAGGCCGAGGACGATTTCCCGCGCGTGGAACTCAATTACATCAACGCCATGGGGCGGCTGGCGGAAGTGGAGGGCGAACGGGAGCTGTACCGCGACCTGCGCATGAAGCTTTTCATCGACCCGCTTGAGCTGCAGGCGCAGTACCGCGCCAGCCCGCCGTGGCTGCGCAAGTTGATGGATGCGTTTGCCGATGGATTGAATTTTTACCTGGCCACGCATCCGCACGTCAAACCCAGGCTGATCGCGCATTTCGAGCCGTGGATGGCCTTGAGTTTCAGCGAGGGCAGCATCGGCGGCGATATCGAATCGGTCAACCTGGCGCAGCTCGAAGCATTTTATGGTCAGCAGGCCAGGCCCGCCACCGTGGCGCTGGCCAGCGTGGAAACTGGATTGGAGCCTGAACCGAGCGGCTCGAACGGCTTTGCCATCGCGCCCGCGATCACGAAAAATGGCCATGCGCTCTTGATGATCAACCCGCACACCTCGTTCTACTTCCGTCCCGAAGTGCAAGTCACCAGCGGCGAAGGCCTGAATGCATATGGCGCCGTTACCTGGGGTCAGTTCTTCGTCTACCAGGGTTTTAATGACCGTCTCGGCTGGATGCATACCTCGGGTGGCGGCGACGTCATCGATGAATACCTGGAAAGCATCGTCGACAAGGATGGCGCCTGGTTCTACCGCTATGACGGCGGCCTGCGCCCCTTGAAAGCCGTGCCGATTACCTTGCCATATAAACTGGCGAACGGCGGCATGGGCTCGAAAACCATCACCGTCTACTACAGCCATCATGGCCCCATCGTGCGTGCCCAGGATGGACGCTGGGTAGCCGTGCGCCTGATGAACGAACCCTTGAAGGCGTTGACGCAGTCGTACACGCGCACCAAGGCGCGCGATTACGCGGCGTTTTACCAGACGATGGAACTGCGCACGAATTCGTCGAACAATACCGTGTACGCGGATGCGGACGGCAATATCGCCTACTTTCATGGCAATTTCATCCCCGTGCGCGACCCGCGCTTCAACTGGAAACAGCCCGTCGACGGCAGTGACCCGGCCACGGAATGGAAAGGGTTGCACACGGTGGCGCAAACGATCACCCTGTTCAATCCGAAGAATGGCTGGATCCAGAACACGAACAACTGGCCGTATTCGGCGGCCGGCGCCAACAGCCCGCGCCAGCACGATTATCCCGCCTACATGTCCGTGTATGGCGAAAACGCGCGCGGCCTGCATGCCGTCAAGGTTTTCCAGAATAAAACAGGTTTTACCCTCGACAGCCTGATCGCCGCCTCGTACGACAGCGAACTGACGGCGTTCGAAGCGCTGCTGCCGCCGCTGTTCGCGGCGTACGATGCGTTGCCGGCCGGTGACGCGCAACAGCTGGCGCTGGCCGACAAGGTGGCCTTGCTTCGCGCCTGGGACTGGCGCTATTCACTGACGTCCACGGCCACCTCGCTGGCCGTGTTCTGGGGCCAGGAGCTGGCCGAGCTGGCAGGGAAACAGGCGCGCGAGCAGGGCGTACCCGTGGTCGATTTTCTGGCGACGGAGAAGGTCACGGCGGCGCAACGGCTGGCTGCCCTGGCGACGGCGGCCGATAAACTGCAGCGCGATTTCGGCAACTGGCAAACGCCCTGGGGCGAGATCAACCGCTTCCAGCGCCTGACGGGCGACGTGGTGCAGCCGTTCGACGATGCGCAAGCCAGCTTGCCCGTGCCTTATGCGTCGGGCAACTGGGGCGCGCTGGCCGCGTATGGACAGAGCAGCAAGAGCACCGATAGCAAACAGCGGCGTATTTACGGCGAACGTGGCAACAGCTTCGTCGCGGCCGTGGAATTCGGCCCGCGCATCAAGGCGAAAAGCATCCTTGCCGGTGGCCAGAGCGGGGACCCGACATCGCCGCATTTCAAGGACCAGGCGGCCATGTATGCGCGCGGCGAGTTCAAGGAGGTGCTGTTTTATCCCGAAGACGTGGCGAAGCACCTGGAGCGCAGGTACCGGCCGGGGGAGTGAAGTTGGTGAGGTGTCGGATTACGCCCTCGCGGGCTAATCCGACCTACCTGCCACGGTATACCGTAGGTCGGATTAGCGCAGCGTAATCCGACAATCATCCACTCAAATCGCATCGAGCGCCGTGCGCAGATCATGCCGCAAATCCTCGATATCCTCGATCCCCACCGACAGCCGGATCAAGCCATCGCCGATGCCCAGCCTTGCCCGTTGTTCGGCCGGGATGCTGGCATGCGTCATCAGGGCGGGGTGCTCGATCAGGCTTTCCACGCCGCCCAGGCTTTCGGCCAGGGCGAATACCTCGCAGCGCTCGAGGAAGCGCCGCGCACCGGCCAAATCCGTGTCCAGGTCGATCGAGATGATGCCGCCGAAACCGTCCATCTGGCGCTGCGCCAGCGCATGCTGCGGGTGCGAGGACAGCCCCGGATAAAACACTTTGCGTACTTCCTTCTGCTGCTCCAGCCACTGCGCCAGGGCCAGGGCGCTTTCGCAATGGCGCTGCATGCGGATAGCCAGGGTTTTCACGCCGCGCAACGCTAAAAAACTGTCGAACGGGCCGGCAATCGCGCCCACCGAGTTTTGCAAAAAGCCCAGCTGTTCGCGCCATTCCGCCTGGCGTGCTTCCGCGCCGACGATGGCGATGCCGCCGATGATGTCCGAGTGGCCGTTCAAATACTTGGTGGTCGAATGGACGACGATGTCGAAGCCATGTTCCAGCGGGCGCTGCACGAGCGGGCTGGCAAACGTGTTGTCGGCCACGGCGATGATGCCCCGTGCGCGGCAGATGTCGGCGATCGCGCGCAAGTCCGCCAGTTTCAGCATGGGGTTGGTGGGCGTTTCCACCCACACCATCTTCGTTTCCGGGCGCAGCGCGGCCAGCAGGTTCTCGGGATTGGTCAGGTCGGCATAGCTAAATTCGTGACCGGCCGAGCGGCGGCGCACGCGCTCGAATAAACGGTAGGTGCCGCCGTACATGTCGTCGCCGGCGACGATATGGCTGCCCGCATCGAGCAATTCCAGCACGGACGAAATGGCGGCCAGGCCCGAGGCGAACGCGAACGCCGCGCTGCCGCCTTCCAGGTCGGCCACGCAGCGCTCGAGCGCCCAGCGCGTGGGATTGTGCGAGCGGCCATAGTCGAGGCCCTTGTGCACGCCGGGGCTGTCCTGCACGAAGGTGGAGGTGGCGTAAATGGGCGGCATGATGGCGCCCGTCGACGGGTCGGGCGACTGGCCGGCGTGGATGACGCGCGTGGCGAGGCGGCTCTTGCGGGTGGTTTCCTGGCTCAAGATAGTGTCCTGCGTAAGTGGTTGAGAAGGTCGAAGCGGGTGATCAGGCCATAGAAGGCGGCATCGTCGGCAACGACGGCCGTCAAGCCCCGGTCCAGGGTGGCGCGCAGAGCGGGCAAGCCGCTTGACGGCGCCAGGGTTTCGATCTGCGTTGTCATGGTGGCGCCCACCAGTGACGCGAAATGGGCGGCGTCGCTGGACACGTGCAGCAGCAAGTCCGATTCATCGATGATGCCAACCAGCTTGCCGTCGTCGATGACGGGCAGCTGCGCCAGGTCGCTGGCGCGCATGCGGTTGAAGGCCGTGAGCAAGGTATCGCCCGGGGCCACGCTGACGACGTCGCCCTCGTCGTAGCGGCGTCCGATCAGGTCGCGCAAGTCGCCGGACACGGCGCGCTGCAACAGACCCTGGTCGCGCATCCAGCCGTCGTTGTAAACTTTGGATAGATAGCGCGTGCCCGTATCGCACACAAACGTGACGACCCGCTTCGGCGTCGTCTGTTCTCGGCAGTATTTGAGAGCGGCGGCCAGCAGCGTGCCGGTGGACGAGCCACCTAAAATGCCTTCGGCGCGCAGCAGGGCGCGCGCGGAATCAAAGCTTTCCTGGTCCGTGATGGTGTAGGCCTTCGTCACGCTGTCCATGTCGGCGATAGCCGGGATGAAATCTTCGCCGATGCCTTCGACGGCCCACGAGCCGCTCGTGTCGGCTACTTTGCCTGTGTCGATGTATTCCGTGAGGATGGAGCCTTGCGGGTCGGCCAGCACGAATTCGAGCTTCGGCTGCGCCTTGCGGAAGTAGCGGGTCAGTCCCGTCAGGGTGCCGGACGAGCCGACGCCGACGACGATGGCGTCCACGTCATGGCCGCTTTGCTCCCAGATTTCGGGCGCCGTCGTCGTTTCGTGGGCCAATGGATTGGCGGGATTGTTGAACTGGTCGGCGAAGAAGGCGCCCGGCAGTTCGCGCGCCAGGCGCGCCGCGTAATCCTGGTAGTACTCGGGATGGCCCTTGCCCACGTCCGAGCGCGTGGTGTGCACTTCCGCGCCCAGGGCTTTCAGGTGCAGCACTTTTTCCGTCGACATCTTGTCGGGTACGACGAGAATCACGCGGTAGCCCTTGATGCGGCCGACCAGCGCCAGGCCGATGCCCGTGTTGCCGGCCGTCGCCTCGACGATGGTGCCGCCCGGCTGCAAACGGCCGTCCGCTTCGGCCGCCTCGATGATGGACAGGCCGATGCGGTCCTTGATGGAACCGCCGGGATTTTGCGATTCCAGTTTCAGGAACAGCTGGCACAGGCCCGTGTCGAGCCTGGTCACTTCGACCAGTGGGGTATTGCCGATCAGCTTGTATAGCGCTGGCGGCTGGGATGGGGATGGCATTCGATCATTCATGGTGGCTCCTGTCAGAGAAACAACGGCTCCGGATTGTGTCCCGAGCCGCCTTCCGTGCCGCGCAGTGTAGGCGGGCGGACGAGTGCGGCGAACGAATGTTTATATGCTTGCATATGCGCGCTTCGCATATCGGCGGCAAGGTTCGCGATGCGAGTATGCGCCGTTTTTTGCCCGCTTGCCGCGCCAATGGCGCGACTATTAAGCTGCCGCAAGCGCGCCATTGCGATTTATAATCACGCCTCGAAAAGATACTAAATAGTATTGAAATTACTCAGACAGGGCAGGCGGCAGTGGCAAAACTTTATTTCCGGTATTCCGCGATGAACGCGGGCAAGTCGACGGCCTTGTTGCAGGTCGCGCACAACTATGAAGAGCAGGGCCAGCAGGTGCGCCTGTACACGGCCGCCATCGACAGCCGCTACGGCGTGGGCCGGGTCACCTCGCGCCTGGGCCCGCAGCGCCAGGTCGATATCTTCCATGCCGACACGAATTTCCTCGACGATATTCCCCAGGTCGCCTGTTTGCTGGTGGACGAGGCGCAATTTCTCAGCACGGCCCAGGTGCAGCAGCTGCACCAGTTGGCGCAAGTGAAGGGCGTGCCCGTCATCTGCTACGGCTTGCGCACGGATTTCAAGGGCGAACCGTTCCCCGGCTCGGCCTATCTGCTGGCGCTGGCCGACGATATCGAGGAATTGAAGAATATTTGTACTTGCGGCAAGAAGGCCACGATGAACATCCGCGTGGACGAGCAGGGCCGCCGCATCAAGGAAGGCGAGCAGATCAGTATTGGCGGCAACGAAAGTTACCGCCAGGCGTGCGGGCGCTGTTTCTACTCGTAAATTAATCAGCGACGGGCGCACCCACGTCGGCATCATCCGACAGCGCCAGGTCGCCCCGCTCGAAGGCTGCCAAGATGTCATTGGCGCGCGCCACGTCGTGTTCGCGCACCATCACGCGGGCGCCGCCGATGGCGGCCGCCAGCAGCATGTCGGCCTGCATGTGCTGGTCGTCCGTCAGCAGCACGTCGATGCCGGCCGCTGCCAGGCAGCCGCGGATGACGTGCGCATCCGTGGGGATCATCAGCCGGGCAATCAAAACATAGTCGTCGTGCATGGTCTCTCCTAGGGAGGTGGATTCTTCCCCATCTTAGCACCCGGATTGCACTTACAGCTTGAACACGCTCACCACCTGGTTCAGCTCCTGCGCCTGCTCCTGCAAGGCGTCGGCGGCCGCGGCCGCTTCTTCCACGAGGGCCGCGTTCTGCTGGGTCACCTGGTCCATCTGGGCGATGGCCTGGTTGACTTGCTCGATGCCGCTGCGCTGCTCTTCGCTGGCCTGGGCGATTTCGGCCATGATGGTGCTCACTTGCTGCACGCTGGCCACGACGGTGTCCATGGTGGCGCTGGCCTGGCTCACTTGGGCGTGGCCCAGGTCCACCGTGCTGGCCGACGCCTGGATCAGGTCCTTGATGTCTTTTGCCGCTGCCGTCGAGCGCTGCGCCAGGGTGCGCACCTCGGTGGCGACGACGGCAAAGCCGCGTCCCTGCTCGCCGGCCCTGGCCGCTTCCACGGCCGCGTTCAAGGCGAGGATATTCGTCTGGAAGGCAATGCCGTCGATGACGCCGATGATGTCGGCGATCTTGCTTGACGAGCTGCGGATGGCGTCCATGGTGCTGGCCACCTGCGCCACGGCCGCGCCGCCCGTCGCCGCCAGGCTGGACGAGTCGTGCGCCAGCCGGCTTGCCTGCTGGGCGTGATCGACGTTCTGGCGCACGGTGGAACTCAGTTCCTCCATCGAGGCGGCCGTTTCTTCCAGCGAACTGGCTTGCTGTTCCGTGCGGCTCGACAGATCCAGGTTGCCGCTGGCAATTTCACCGGACGCCGTGGCGATTTGCCCGGCGCTGCCGCGCACGTTGCCGACCACTTGCGACAGGTTGTCGCTGATGCGGTTCATGGCCAGCAGCAGGCGGCCGATTTCATCCAGGCTGCTGGTGTCGAGGTGCACCGTCAGGTCGCCGGCGGCGATTTGCGCGGCGGCCGTTTCGGCGGCGGCCAGCGGGCGCGACACGAGAGTGCGCACGAGCCAGTACAGCAGCAGGGCGAAGACGAGCAGGGCGATGAAGCCGGAAACGGCCAGTTGGTTGCGCATCTGGCGCGCTTCGGCCGTGATCTCGTCCGTGAACGTGCCGCCCGCGATGATCCATTGCCAATCCTTGAATTGACGGTAATACAGCTGCTTTTCGCGCGCGCTGGCGGCCGTTTCGCCGGGCGCCGTCCACGTGTAGCGCATGGCGCCGTCTTTTTGCGCCAGCATGTCCTGGATGAACAACCGGCCGTCGCTGGCCTTGAAGTCGAGCGCGCTCTTGCCTTCGCTGTTCGGGTGCAGCACCAGGTGGCCGTAATTGGCGCCAGGGGCCGTGTCGACGATATAGATGTAGCCCGTCTGGCCGATCTTGACCTGGCGAATCTTCTCTTTCAGCATGGCCAAATTCTTGCTGATATCGAGGCCGATGAACAGCACGCCCACCACCTTGCCGCCCGCATCGCGCACGGGATCGTATTGCGTGATGTATTGCTTGCCGAACAAGGTGGCCATGCCGACAAAGCGCTGGCCCGCGCGCAGCGGCGCATAGCTGGGGTGGTTGTGGTCGAGCTGGGTGCCGATGGCCCGTTCGCCATCCTGCTTTTTCAGCGAGGTGCTGATGCGCACGAATTCATCGCCATTGGCGGCAAAAATGGTGGCGATCACGCCTGTCTGGGCCGTGTAGCGGTCGACCAGGGCCGTGTCGAGGTTGAGCACCTTGCCGCCGTTGGCCAGCGCGGGCGTGGCCTTGCCAGCGACGGCCACCATGGCGCCCGCGTCGACCGTGAATGGGCCGGGAAATTCGGCCGCGAACAGGCGCGCAAAGCTGGCCGCCTCGTTGACCATGGCCGTGTGGAACACTTGCGTGGTCGTCATGACGCTATTGAGTTCGCTGGTGACGGCCGCTTCGGCGCGCTGTTCCAGCGCAGTCGAGGTGCGGATGCTGATCAAGGTCGTCAGGCTGGCGAGGATCAGGCTGACGAGGGCAAACGTGAACACGGTAATCTTGCCGCCGACACTCCAGTGGCGGGGGGAGAACGAAATTGTAGGCATAGTTTGAGTCTGGCAAAGGGTAATCAGCTCGGCCATTCCTGGTCATGACATGACACGCGGGGAGGGGATCTGGTGGGGATACTGCTGAAACGGAGGCGCGCCGGCTGTGGGAGCCGCGCACGGGTAAGCTGGATTTCAGGGCGCGATGATAGCATGTTGCTTGCCTTTTGTTACTAAGTGTTTCCCGCAGGAATTACTTTTTTGCGTAAAAACATCACCGACATCAAGGATTGCAAAAACGGCCCATTGACTTTTTGGATTCCAATGGCACATCTGGGTCATCTTCGTTGGGGCCGATGTGATTTTTGTCACGAATGTTTCACTTTGTAATGAATGAGACGCCATCCTTAATCCGCGTTTAAGCTTCCGGGAAGAAACTGATATTCCTTGGGAGACTGCCAGGCCGTATCCTGTAGAATAATATGCAGACCAGTCGTGTATTCCCCTTACTGTCTTGCTGGCTGGCGCATGAATAGCTGCGCCGCCTGGAATTGATTCAACTAATTTTCGGAGAAGCCGATGAAGAAGCAAATGATGCTGGTCACCCTGGTGCTTGCCCTGTCAGCCAACGCTGGCGCAGCCCAGACGGACAAGAGCGCCGCTCCTCCGCTACCCATGAAGCCGCTGGCCCAGCAAACGCAGGCCGCCTTGTGGGCATCGCGCGTATTGACGCGCGTCCATTACAAGGCCATGCCGCTCGACGACGCCATGTCCGAGAAAATCTTCGACCGCTATTTCAAGTCCCTGGACGCGGAAAAACTGTTTTTCGTGCAGGCCGACATCGACCGTTTCGCCCCGCTGCGCACCAAGCTCGACGACGCCATCATCAATGAAGACCTGACGTCGCCATTTGCCATCTACAACTTGTACCAGCAGCGTTTCGACGAGCGCATGGCGTATGCGCGTGAATTGTTGAAAACCAAGTTCGACTTTGCCGCCGACGAGAGCTACCAGATCGACCGCGAAAAAGCCGCCTGGCCGAAGAATGACGAGGAAGTGCGCGACCTGTGGCGCAAGCGCGTCAAGAACGACTGGCTGCGTTTGAAACTGGCGGGCAAGGAAGACAAGGCCATCCGCGAAACGCTGGACAAGCGCTATGAAAGCTACACGACCCGTGCGCGCAAGCTCAACAGCGAAGACGTGTTCCAGATTTTCATGAACGCTTACGCCATGTCGATCGAGCCGCATACCAATTACCTGGGTCCGCGCGCGTCGGACAACTTCGACATCGCCATGCGGCTTTCGCTCGAAGGCATCGGCGCCGTGCTGCAGACGCGCGACGAATACACGGTCGTGCGCGAAGTCGTGCCGGGCAGCCCGGCCGGCTTGTCGGGCAAGCTGAAAGTGGGCGACCGCATCGTTGGCGTGGGGCAGGGCGAAAGCGGCCCCATCACCGAAGTGCTGGGCATGCGCATCGACGACGTGGTGCAGCTGATCCGCGGCGCCAAGGATTCCGTCGTGCGCCTCGACATCCTGCCGGCCGACGCCGGCCCCGACGCCAAGCACGTGATCGTGCCGCTGGTGCGCAAGAAAATCAGCATGGAAGAGCAGGCGGCGAAGAAATCGATCATCGAAGTGCGCGACAACGGCGTCAAGCGCCGTATCGGCGTCATTGCCCTGCCGACGTTCTACCAGGACTTCGAAGCGCGCCGCCGTGGCGACAAGGATTTCAAGAGCGCCACGCGCGACGTCAGCCGTTTGCTGGCCGAGTTGAAGAAGGATAAGGTCGACAACGTCCTGATCGACTTGCGCAACAACGGCGGCGGTTCGCTGAACGAAGCCGTCGAACTGACGGGCCTGTTCATCGACAAGGGCCCTGTCGTGATGCAGCGCAATGCCGAAGGCAAGGTCGACGTGGAAAGCGACACCAATACCGGTCTGGCCTGGGATGGCCCGATGGGCGTGCTGATCAACCGCGGCTCCGCCTCGGCGTCCGAAATTTTCGCCGCCGCCGTGCAGGATTACGGCCGTGGCGTCATCATCGGCGAAGGCAGCTTCGGCAAGGGTACGGTACAGACCTTGTTCAACCTCGACCGCTTCGGCGGCAGCGAGAAAGCCCGCTTCGGCGAGCTGAAGATGACCATCGCCCAGTTCTTCCGCATCAATGGCGGTACCACGCAGTTGCGCGGCGTGACTCCCGACATCAAGCTGCCCGCCATGTCGGACACGGAAAACTTCGGCGAATCGAGCTATGACAATGCCCTGCCATGGGTGGCCATCAAGCCGGCGCCGTACATGCCGACGGGCGACCTGAAGGATATCGTGCCGCTGCTGGACAAGAAACATGAAGCGCGCGTGGCCAAGGACAAGGATTTCCAGTACCTGCTCGATGACATCGCTCTCGTCGTCAAGCAGCGCAAGGAAAACCAGATTTCGCTCAATGAGACCGTGCGCCGCAAGGAGCGCGATGCCCAGGAAGCGCGCGCCAAGGCCCGTGAAAAACGCCTGATCGCGCAGATTTCGAATCCTGCCGACGACCTGGTGGTAATTCCCGATCCGAAAGACGTGCTGAAGGGCGCGAAAGCGGCCAACAAGACGGCCAAGCAGATCGCGGCCGTGAAGGGTGCCTTGCGCACCGACGATGGCCTGCAGGGCGACGAGCGTGCGCTGAGTGCCGAGCTGGACGCCGAAACGGCCGCCAAGAGTGCCAAGGACGTGCTGCTGAATGAAGCGGCGCGCATCCTGGCCGACGAAGTGGCGCTGATCAAGGCCGACACCCGTCTGGCGTCCAAGGTCTTGCCGTATGCCGCGGATGTGAAGGCGACGCCGGTGGCGGCGACAGCGAAGTAATGAATGCGGGGTCAGACCCGTCGGGTCTGACCCCAGCTTTTGCTTTGGGGTAAACAGTAGTTATTCGTTTCGCGTATTTCTATCATTCCAACAATCAATTGGATTGATATGCCGCGATGCAGCATAATTCATTCGTCTCCTCTATTCTCCTCCAAGAAAATAGATTCAGCCCGCTCCTTGTAGCGGGCTTTTTTTTTCTTCAGATATTGTGCACGGGCAGTTGTACGTCGGGGTGGGCGGCCAGCAGGGCCGTGATCCAGCCGGCGAACGCCTGCAGCTTGGGCGTGGCCAGGCGGCCTTGCGGCGTCAGCAGTGACATCGGCATCGGCGTCGGCGGGCAGTCGGGCAGCACGGCCACCAGCGCGCCGCTGTCGAGGTGCTGGCGCACCTGGTACATGGCCGCCTGCGCCACACCCAGCCCTTGCAGTGCGCAATCGACGCTGGCATCCGCGTCGTTGACGGCGATGGGGCCGGCCATCTGCACGCGCACCACTTCCTTGCCTTGTTGGAAATCCCAATCGAAGGCGCGTCCCGTGCGGCCCGAATAATGCATGATGCCGCTGTGCTCGGCCAGGTCGGCCAGGGTGTGCGGCGTGCCGTGCCGCGCCAGGTAGGCGGGCGCGGCGCACGTGGCGAAGCGCATCAGGCCGACCTGCTTGCCGATGAAGGCGGAATCCTGCAAGGTGCCCACGCGCAAGGCGCAATCGATGCCTTCCTGCGTCAGGTCGACCAGGCGGTCAGTCAGGCTCAGCTGCAAATGCACGTCCGGATACGCGGCATGAAATTGCGCGATATGGGGAATGATCAGGCGCCGGCCCACGGTATTGGGCAGGTTGATACGCAGCAAGCCGCGCGGTTTTTTCGCGTCGGGACCACGAAACGCCAGTTCCGCCGTATCGACGGCTTTCAGGATGTCGATGCAGTGGCGAAAGTACTCGGCCCCTTCCGGTGTCAGCGACAGGCGGCGCGTCGTGCGCTGCAGCAATTGCGTGCCCAGGTAGGCTTCCAGCTTTTGCAGGGTAGCCGTCAGCGCGGCGCGCGGTAAATTCAATGTTTCGGCCGCCTTGGAAAAACTGTTGGCCTCGACGATGCGCACGAAGGTTTGCATGGCCTTGATCTTGTCCATGGGATAGCTTTCGTCTAATTGTTCATCTTATGTGAAAAGTGTAGGGGGATTATGCCCTAATTATCTTTGCCGCAGTTTTGCCTAGAATGGCAACATCCCTATCGAACCGAGGAAACAACATGAACAAGGCCTCACCGTCTGCTCCCCACGACATTTCACCCGCCATGGTGCTGCTGCTGGCCATCGCTTCCGGCCTGATCGTGGCCAATCTGTACTACGCGCAAACCCTCGTCGGGCCCATCAGCGCCTCGACGGGCTTGTCGGCCAAGGCCGCCGGTCTCATCGTCACTCTGACGCAAGTGGGCTATACCCTGGGCCTGCTGTTTGTCGTGCCCCTGGGCGACTTGCTGGAAAACCGCCGCCTGATCGTCACCGCCTTGCTGGTGACGGCCACGGCCCTCGTGGCGGCGGCTCTCTCGACGGGCGCCATCGTGTTCCTGGCCGCCGCGCTGGCCATCGGGCTCGGTTCCGTGGCGGCGCAAGTGATCGTGCCGTTTGCCGCCCACCTGTCGCAGGAAGCGACGCGCGGCCAGACGGTGGGCAAGGTGGTCAGCGGCTTATTGCTGGGCATCATGCTGGCCCGCCCCGTGGCCTCGCTGGTGGCTGCGCACGCGAGCTGGCACGTGGTGTTTGGCGGTGCCGCCGTGCTGATGGTACTGCTGGCGCTGGTCCTGCGCCGCGCCTTGCCCGTGCGCCAGCCCGTGTCGAGCATGAAATATCCAGCCCTGATGGCTTCGCTGTGGCATCTGCTGCTGGGCACGCCCGTGCTGCGCCGCCGCGCCGCCTATCACGCGGGCTTGTTTGGCGCTTTCAGCCTGTTCTGGACCGTCACGCCGCTGGTGCTGTCCAGCCCCGCGTTCGGCCTGTCGCAAACGGGCATCGCCATCTTTGCCCTGGTGGGCATGGCTGGCGCCGTCGCTTCGCCCATCGCCGGCCGCCTGGCCGATGCGGGCCACACCTTGCTGGCCACGGCCGTTGCGCTGGCGCTGGGCATCGTCGCGTTTGCCTTGCCGATGTTTGCGCCTGAATCGAAACATGTGGCGCTGGGGCTGCTGGTGGTCGCTTCCATCGTGCTCGACATGGGCGTGGCGGCCAATCTGGTGCTGGGTCAGCGCGCCATCTTCAGCCTGGGCGCGGAAGTGCGGGGCCGTCTGAATGGCCTGTATTTCGCGCTGTTCTTCGCCGGCGGCGCGGCCGGCTCGGCCATCGGCGCCTGGGTGTATGCCAGTTACGGCTGGCAGGCAACCTTGCTGACCGGCATGGCGTTTCCGGGCCTGGCCTTGCTGGTGTGGCTGGGAGAATTTTTACCGCAGGCCGCGCGCCGCACGGCTTGAAACCCTGATGGCGCCTCATTATCACTGATGAGTATTTCTATCATCATGAAGATAAAGTAGCGTGATATGCCGCGATGCCGCAAGATGCACTTGTCTCCTCTATCTCCTCCAAGGAAATAGATTCAGCCCGCTTCCGTAGCGGGCTTTTTTTTTGCCTGTTCAGATCAAATCACCACCAGATCGAGCGCGCGCATGAAGTTCGCCGCCTGCGCATGCGTGATGACGGCGCCTTTCAGCAGCGCCGCTTCGCTCAATTTGAAACCGTCGATATCGGCGCCGCGCAAGTCCGCGCCCTGGAACTTCGCCAGTTTGATGGTGGCATTGCGCAGGCTGCCGCCTTCGAAGACGGCGTCGCGAAAGTCGCAGCCGGCCAAGTAGGCATCGGAAAAATCCAGCTGTTTTAATGTCGCCTTGCGGAACGAGAAGCCGCGCAAGTCGGCGCCCACCAGCAGGCTGTCTTCGAAGGTGAGACCCAGGTGGGCCACTTCCTCGAAAGACGCGCCCGTCAGCTTGCAGCCGCGGTAGGTGGCCGAGGCCAGCTTGGCGCGCCGCCATTTCGTGTTGTTCAGGTCGCAGCCTTCGAAACTGGCGTCGACGGCGTCGACGGATTCGAAATCGGCGCTGCCGGCGCGGCAGCGGCGCCAGGTGCTGCGTGCCAGTTTGCTGGCGAACAAGCTGGTGTCGGCAAAGGTGCAGCGCTCGAAGGTGCAGCCTTGCAAATCGAGGCGCGACAGGTCTTCGCCGTCGAACGCGCAATCGATGAAGTGGCGTACCGGCAAGGCCAGTTGCTGTTCCATGCCGGTGCGGTCCAGGGTCATGCCAGTTACTGCGGTGTCGTGTGTTGCCATCCGTCTAATTCCTAAAGTAAAAAACAGGGGAGGGATGGCGCGGCGGGAAAATGCACGAACCAGAACACCTCCCCGGCTGGTGTAACAGTCAGAGGTCAGCGCCGTGGGTCCGCGTGGGCGGGAGCATGCCGGACTGTGCCGGGCACTTACCGGGTTACCAACCGGTGCGCTCATTTTCGATCTGCCTGCATTGTAACGGCTTGACTACACACTTGCCAGTTCTTGCGAAGCCGGGTTAGTATCGTTGCAGGCACACGCATTGTGCCAACGTCGCTCGGACGGATCCGGGCGCTTACGTATAGAGATACCATGACCGACAGCCAAGCTCCGCGCAGCTTTTCGCGCATCAATCGCCTTCCCCCCTACGTTTTCAATATCACCGCCGAACTCAAGATGGCCGCGCGCCGCCGTGGCGAGGACATCATCGACATGTCGATGGGCAATCCCGATGGCGCCACGCCGGCCCACATCGTGGACAAGCTGGTCGAGACGGTGAAACGCCCAGACACGCACGGTTATTCCGCGTCAAAAGGCATCCCCCGCTTGCGCCGCGCCATTGCGCACTGGTACAAGAAGCGCTATGAGGTCGACATCGACCCGGACAGCGAAGCCATCGTCACTATCGGCTCGAAAGAGGGCCTGGCCCACTTAATGCTGGCGACGCTCGACCGTGGCGACACGGTGCTGGTGCCCAATCCCAGCTACCCGATCCACATCTGGGGCGCCGTGATCGCGGGCGCCGATATCCGCTCAGTGCGCATGGGGCCGGGCGTGGACTTCTTTGCTGAACTCGAACGGGCGATCCGCGAAAGCTACCCGAAACCGAAGATGATGGTGCTGGGTTTCCCGTCCAACCCCACGGCGCAATGCGTGGAGCTGGAATTTTTTGAAAGAGTCGTCGCGCTGGCGAAGCAGCACAATATTCTGGTGGTGCATGACCTGGCGTATGCCGACATCACTTTTGATGGCTGGAAGGCGCCGTCCATCATGCAAGTGCCCGGCGCGCGCGACGTGGCCGTCGAGTTTTTCACCATGTCGAAAAGCTACAACATGGCGGGCTGGCGCATCGGCTTCATGGTGGGCAACGCGGAACTGGTGGCGGCCCTGGCGCGCATCAAGAGCTACCA
Organism: Janthinobacterium sp. HH104; assembly: GCF_001758715.1. Lineage (NCBI taxonomy): Bacteria > Pseudomonadati > Pseudomonadota > Betaproteobacteria > Burkholderiales > Oxalobacteraceae > Janthinobacterium > Janthinobacterium sp. HH104. Next base: position 28,919 of record NZ_LRIB01000049.1, read on the forward strand.
CGACTACGGCAGTTTCACGCCCGTGCAAGTGGCGGCCATTGCCGCGCTGGAAGGCGACCAGAGCTGTGTGACGGACATCTGCGCCCAGTACCAGCGCCGCCGCGACGTGCTGGTGAAAGGCTTGCATGAAGCGGGCTGGATGGTGGAGAAACCGAAGGCGTCGATGTATATCTGGGCGCATATCCCGGAAGCGTATCGCCACCTGGGTTCGCTGGAATTTGCCAAGCTGCTGCTGCAAAAGGCCAAGGTCAGTGTGTCGCCCGGCATCGGTTTCGGCGAATATGGCGATGAATACGTGCGCTTCGCCCTGATCGAAAACGAGGCGCGCGTGCGGCAGGCGCTGCGGGGCATCAAGAATATGTTGCGTTCTGGCGACGGGAAAACGGAAGCGGCAGCATAAAAGTTGCCGTGTGGAATGCTTCGTTGCCCCTAATATCACTATCGCGTATTTCTGACATCACGAATATAAAGTGGTTTTATATGCTGCGACGCGGCATCATTCATCTGTCTCCTCTATCTCCTCCAAGGAAATCGATTCAGCCCGCTCCCGCAGCGGGCTTTTTTTTGCGCGTCCCCATCGCCGCTGTCCACCGCCGGCAACACCAGCGGCCCGCCGCCAGATCATAGGGCCAGACCTTGCCCCTGCAAGAAGATCAGGTCGCCGCAAAAGCTGCAAAAATGACATTGTTGAGTGCTAGTATTTCGACTCGCCTGCCGATGCAGGCAGCTCGTCACCACTCTCCAATAATATCGGGAATCATCATGACCTCATTCATCAAGCCATTGTCCATTGCCGCCGTCGTGGGTACCTTGTTCGCCAGCGTCGTTCCTGCCAGCCCGGCTTCGGCGGCGGGCGCCGTCAAGCCCACCATCGTCCTGGTCCATGGCGCGTTTGCCGATGCATCGAGCTGGGACGGCGTCGCCGCCATCCTGCAAAAAGACGGCTACACCGTCATCGGCGCGGCCAATCATCTGCGCAGCGTCAAGAGTGACGCCGATTCCGTGGCCCGCGTCGTCAACAGCGTGCCTGGCTCCGTGGTGCTGGTGGGGCACTCCTACGGCGGTTCGGTGATCAGCGCGGCTGCCCAGGCAGGCGGCAACGTCAAGGCGCTGGTGTACGTGGCGGCTTTTGCTCCCGATGCCGGCGAGACGGCCGCTGGCCTGTCGGGCAAATATCCGGGCGGCACCTTGGGTACGGCCTTGGCCAAGCCCGTACCGCTGGCCGATGGCAGCAACGATCTGTTTATCGACCAGGCCAAGTTCCACGACCAGTTCGCCGCCGATTTGCCGGCGGCCAAGGCGCGCCTGATGGCGGTCGGCCAGCGTCCGATCACGGATGCGGCGCTGAACGAAGCTTCGCCTGCGCCAGGCTGGAAGAGTATCCCGTCCTGGTTTGTCTACGGCAAGGCAGACAAGAATATTCCCGCAGAAGCGCTGGCCTTCATGGCCAAGCGTGCCAACGCGAAGAAAACCGTCGTGATCGACGGCGCTTCCCACGTGGTGATGAGCTCGCATCCGGCGGAAGTGGCCAAGCTGATCGAAGAAGCGGCTGGCAGCGTCAAGTAAGCAACCAGGGCATCACGCCAAGATATTGATGGGGCTTATCTTGCTCATCACAACACATGATTGGCGTGATATGCCGCAATGCGTCAAGATGCATCTGTCTCCTCTACTTCCTCACAGGAATTAGATTCAGCCCGCTCCCGCAGCGGGCTTTTTTTTGGCTATGTCACCGTCAGATGTGGGAATCCTCCCAGCGTTGCTCTCAATAACGTTTCCGGTGAACGGATACGCCTGGCGTCGAGTATCCAGCGCCATCCCAGGTAATTCGGCAGGTAGCGCGTCGCCACACCGTGAAACGGCCCCAGCCATTGCCGCAAACGGCTGTGATACGCATTGACGTTCTGCACGTGGGCAGCGCCCTGTACGCGGATGCCGGCGCGCAAGTTGACGGCCTGGTGGCTGATGCCAGCCTCCCTGGCAAAATCCCGGTAGGCGGCATGGCCATCGGTGACCAGCAGCACGTCCTTGTCGATGACAGGTAACAGGCAATGATGCAACTGCGCCTTGGTCAGCGCCCCTTTGCCCGTGATGAAGTCCAAGGTCTGGCCCGTGCGGTCACGCGCCACCAGAATGCAGACCTGTTCATTGGAAATGCCGCGTTTGTGGGCATGGCCGCCCCGGCGGCGCGCCGGACGCGTCATGTTTCTGGATCCCTTTTCCGATTCCAGCAGATATAACTCGTTGGCCTCGGCAATGCCGTGCAGGCCATGCGGCCGATCCGTCTTTGCCAGCGATAAAAACCGGTGACGCCAGCGAAACGTGGTATTGCGGTGCACGCCCAGTTGTAACGCCGCCTTGCGCACGGAATCCGATGCCAGCAGGCAATCGGCGTAGTCGAGCCACAACGATTTATGGCGCAGGCGGGCCAGCGGCGTGCCCGTCAAGGCATTGAAGGTACGTCCGCAAGGGACGCAACGGTAGCGCTGCAGGCCGTGTGCATGGCCATGCCGGTGCAAGTGCGCCGATTGGCAGGCGGGACAGGCCAATCGCGGCTGCGCCACACTTTCCAGCAGCGCGACGGTCGCGTCGTGTGGAGAGTTGCCACGCAGCAGGGCAATGCCTGCCTGCCGCTGGCGCCGGTTCAACTGCGCAAACTGCGCGATAAAGCTGATCCATTCGGCTGGCTGCATGATCTGCTCCCTGCGTGGTGAGTATGCAGAGTCAGGCAACACAAGCAAGGGAAGATTCCGGCATTTCCCCTACTTGCCGATGACAGAGCCTTTTTTGCCCCGACGTTTGTCAATGTTCCCCGGTACCGGTAAACCGCCGCACGGCCACTTCCCACTGCTGCATCAGACTGGCAGCCTGGTCTCGGCCGATGGTGGGCAAGAACGTCCTGTCGGCGCGCCAGTGCGACGCCAGTTCGTCGGTGCCTTGATACAGGCCGATGGCCAGGCCCGCCAGGTAGGCCGCGCCCAATGCCGTCGTTTCGATCACTTGCGGGCGCACGACGGGGATGCCCAGCAAGTCGGCCTGGAATTGCAGCAGCAGGTTGTTGGCGCAGGCGCCGCCGTCCACGCGCAGTTCCGTGATCGGCGCTTGCGCGTCGCGCGTCATGGCGCCCAGCAGGGCGGCGCTCTGGAAGGCGATGGCTTCCAATGCCGCGCGGGCGATGTGGCCCACCGTGCTGCCGCGGCTCAGGCCCAGGATGGCGCCCTTGGCGGACGGCACCCAGTATGGCGCGCCGAGTCCCGTAAACGACGGTACGAAGACCACGCCGCCCGAATCGGGCACGGAGGCGGCCAGGCCTTCCGCTTCGCCCGCGTGGCCGATGGCACCGAGGCCGTCGCGCAGCCATTGCACCACGGCGCCGCCGATGAAAACGCTGCCTTCGAGCGCATATGTCGGCTGCGCGCCCACCTGGCAGGCGGCTGTGCTGATCAGGCCATGCTGCGATTGCGCGCACTGTTCGCCGGTATTCAGCAACAGGAAGCAGCCCGTGCCATAGGTATTCTTGGCCATGCCCGGCTTGAAACAGGTCTGGCCGAACAGCGCCGCCTGCTGGTCGCCGGCGATGCCGCCGATGATGACGGGGCTGCCCAGTACGTCCGCATCCGTTTCGCCATATACGTGGCTTGATGGGTGGACGGATGGCAGCAGGCTGGCGGGAATGCCCAGCCAGTCGAGCAGTTGCGCATCCCAGCAGCCTTCATGCAGGTTCCACAGCATGGTGCGCGAGGCGTTGGTGACGTCGCTCACGTGCAGACGTCCGCCCGTCATTTTCCACGCCAGCCACGTATCGATGGTGCCGAAGGCCAGTTCGCCGCGCATGGCCCGCGCGCGGGCGCCGGGCACGGCGTCGAGTATCCAGCGCAGCTTGGTGCCGGAAAAATACGGGTCGAGCACCAGGCCCGTCTTGGCATGGATGGCGCCGGCCAGGCCGCGCGCGCGCAAGTCTTCGCACAACGCTTCCGTGCGGCGGTCTTGCCAGACGATGGCGTTGTAGACGGGTTCGCCCGTGGCGCGGTCCCATACCACCGTCGTTTCGCGCTGGTTGGTGATGCCCAGCGCACCGAGCTCATCGGCCCGCAAGCCCGTCTTGGCCAGCACTTCGCGGCAAGTCTCGATCTGGCTGTGCCAGATTTCCATCGGGTCGTGTTCGATCCAGCCCGGCTGCGGGAACAGCTGGCGAAACTCGCGCTGCGCCACGGCGACGATGGCGCCTGCTTCATCGAACACCATGCTGCGCGAACTCGAGGTGCCCTGGTCGAGGGCCAGCAAATACGTCATGCCGCCACCTCCTGCGCCAGATGGACCGCCAGCCACTGCTGCACGCGCGCCACGTCGGCCGGCGCGCAGCGCAGCCCCAGCTTGCTGCGCCGCCACAGGATGTCATCGCTGCTCCTGGCCCATTCCACCTCGATCAGATAGCACGCTTCGGCTTCGTACAGGCCGGGTGCCAGCTGCGCGCCCAGGTCGGCCATCGAGGTGGCGCCTGTCAGCAGGCGTGTGGCGCGGCTGCCGTAGGCGCGCGCATAGCGGCGCGCCAGCGCAGGCGGTAGCCAGGCGTGGTCGCGCTGGAAGTGGGCGAGGAAACCGTCGAAATCATGGCTGTCCACGAGCCGGTTTGGCTGCTGCAGGTCGCCGCCGGGCAGGGGCGCCTCGGCCGTCCACGCCGCGGCGGTATTGTCCAGCAGGGGCGCCAGCAAGCCCAATGCTTCCTCGGCCAGCTTGCGGTAGGTGGTGATCTTGCCGCCCCAGATATTGAGCAGCGGCGCGCCCGTCGCCGCCTTGCCGCGCGCCACTTCCAGCAGGTAGTCGCGCGTGATGGCCGACGCGTTCTGCGCGCTGTCGTCGAGCAGCGGGCGCACGCCGGAATACGTCCACACGACGTCGGCGGGGCCGATCTCGCGCTTGAAATAGCGGTTCGCCGCCTGGCACAGGTAATCGATTTCCATCTGGCTGATTTTGACCTGGCTGACTTCTCCTTTGTATTCCTCGTCCGTGGTGCCGATCAGGGTGAAGTCATCCTGGTAGGGAATGGCGAAGATGATGCGCTGGTCCGGGTTCTGGAAGATGTAGGCATGCGGATGCTCGAACAGGCGCGGCACGATGATGTGGCTGCCTTTGATCAGCCGCAGCCCCTGCGTCTTGCCGCCGCCGGCCGCACCGGCGAATTGCGCCGTCCACGGACCCGCCGCGTTGACGATGGCACGCGCGCGCAGGGTCTTGCGCTGGCCATCCTCGGCTTGCAAGGTGGCTTGCCAGTCGCCGCCATCGCGGCGCGCGTCGACGCAAGCCGTGCGCGTGAGGATGTGCGCGCCGTGTTCCTGCGCATCGAGCGCATTGAGCACCACCAGGCGCGCATCGTCGACCCAGCCGTCGGAGTACACGAAGCCCTTGCGGTAGCCGGCCTTCAGCGGCGCGCCTGCCGCGTGCCTGTCCAACGCGATGCCTTGCGAGGCGGGCAAAAAGGCCCGCTTGGCCAGGTGGTCGTACAGGAACAGGCCCGCGCGTATCATCCAGGCGGGGCGCTGGGCGGCGTCGTGCGGCATGACGAAGCGCATCGGCCACATGATGTGGGGCGCGGCGCGCAGCAGCACTTCGCGTTCCTGCAGCGCCTTGCGCACCAGCTTGAATTCATAGTATTCGAGGTAGCGCAGGCCGCCGTGTATCAGCTTGGTGGAGGCGGACGAGGTGTGCTGCGCCAGGTCGTGCTGTTCGCACAGCACCACGCGCAAGCCGCGGCCGGCCGCGTCGCGCGCGATGCCGGCGCCATTGATGCCGCCGCCGACGACCAGCAGGTCGCAGTCGGCGGGCAGGGAGGAAAAGCGGGAAGCGGACATGGAAGACTCGTCTGGTAAAGGTAAAAGAAAATTAAGTGCCGTCTCAGGCGAGCAGCGACAGCACGGGCGGCAGCACGAGGGCCAGGCCGGCGATCAGCAGCAACACGAAGACGGCGCGGCGCACGTGTTCGATGGGCAGGCGCGAAGGGTGGCGGCGCGCCAGCCACGTCAGGCCCATCACCAGCGGCAAGGCCTCGAGGGTCAGCCAGAAGGCCGTCATGCTGAACTGGCCATGCGCCAGCACGAGGACCAGGCGCAGCACGGCATTCGCGGCGAACAGCACGATCAGCGAATGGCGGATCATGTCGGCCGGCCATGGCTGGCGGTACAGGTGGTACACCATGGGCGGGCCGGCGCTGGCGAACAGGCCGCCCATCACGCCAGACACGCCGCTGAAGAGCAGAAACGCGGGCAGGCTTGACTGCCGCGCCCGCGCGCTGGCGCGCAGCACCAGCATGAAGGCGCAGATGACGATGGCGCAGCCGAGCAGGAAGCGCAGCAGGCTTACTTGCTGCGCGCTGAACCAGCCCAGCAGGGCCACGCCCGCGCCCACGCCCAGCTGGCTGACGGCCAGCGAGGGGCCGAACACGGGCCAGGCCAGTTGCGGGCGCGTGCGGCCAAACGTGATGGCCGCGTTGACCAGCACCAGCACGCTGACCACGTTGGCGACGTCGCCCAGGCTGGCCAGGTGCAGCACGGCCGTCAGGCCCAGCAGGATCAGGCCAAACGCAAAACCCGTCAGGTTCTGCGCGACGCTGGCCAGCGCCACGCAGGCCAGGAACAGCAAGTGCGACGCCACGCTCATGCCAGACTCATTTCGCCAGCGACAGGAAGAAGTCCTGCTGCGCGCAGCCGCGCCGCACGAAGACGGGCGGCTGGCCCAGCGGCGCATCGACTTCCACGCGCTGGCCGCCTTCGAACGCGGCGCCGCTCCACAGGTGGATCCAGGCGTCGCCCTGCGGCAGGTAGGCGCTCCAGCGCGCGGCGCCGGCCGCGTGCACGGGCGCCACCAGCAGGTCGGGGCCGAACAGGTACTGGTCCTGGATGGCGTAGGTGGCGCGGTCGTGTTCATAGTGCAGGAACAGTGGGCGCTGCAGCGGCAGGCCGCGCGCCACGGCCTCTTCGGCCAGGGCGCGGATGGTGGGCGCCAGCGCCACGTGCAGTCGCGTCATGCGGGCGAAGTGGCGGAACACGTCTTCATCCTGGTAGAACTGGAAGTTTTCGTCGGGACGGTTGCCTTCGTGCGTGCGCATCATCGATGTGAATACGGCCATCTCCGTCCAGCGCTGGAACAGTTCGGCCGTGCGCAGGTTGCCGAACAAGCTCGTATAGCCGCCGATATCGCTGTGGTGGTAGGCGTTGCCCAGGATGCCCGAGGACAGGGCGCCGCAGATCACCGTCTGCAAACCGTCGTGGCGGCTGAAGTCGACCGACTGGTCGCCCGCCCACAGCAGCGGGCAGTGCGCCTGCACGCCCGTGTAGCCGGCGCGCATGAAGAAGGTGGCGTCGCCCGTCTTGCCGGCCCGTTCGATGGCGCGCGCATTGACTTCGGCCCACAGGGTCGGCCACGCGTTGTGCATCAGGCGCGCGTCGGTGCGATTGTGCAGGCGCAGGTCGATCGGCAGGTATTCGCCGAAATCGGCCATCCAGCCGGACAGGCCGAAATCGAGCATTTCCTGGCGCAGGATGCGTTCCTCGAACCACAGCGCGGCGGCCGGATTGGTGAAGTCGACGACGCCGCAATCGAATTCGCCGAAGTCCACCAGGTAGGCGCCGCCATCGATGGCGGTCGCCAAAAAGCCCTGCTGCAGCGCTTCCTGGTACAGGGTGCCGTCGTTGCACAGGTAGGGATTGACGTAGCCGAGGAAGCGGATCTCCTGCCTGGCCAGGTCGGCGATCCAGTTCTTCAGGTCAGGGTAGCGCTGCGGCTGCCAGCGCCAGTCCCAGAACAAGCGTTTGCCGAACGAGGTCTGGCGCAAGCCCACCCAGTCCTCGCACCATAGGGCGCTGACGGGCAAGCCGTGTTCCTGCGCCTGCGCCAGGATGGTGCGCGCGTGCTCTTCGCCGCCTTTCAGGCCCAGCATCGCGCCATTCTGCAGCCAGGCTGGCAGCTGCGGCTGGCGGCCGAAGCGCTGCGAGACGACGCCGACCAGGTCGGCGAAGGTCTCGGCCAGCATGAATTCCAGGCGCTCTGGCATGGCCCAGAACTGCAGTTCATGGAAGTCGGGCTGGCGGAAATCGAAGTCCGCATACGCCGTCGTTTCCGCATGCAGGCAATAGCGCTGCGAAGAGATGAAGCTCGGTTGCGGATAATTCGTGTGGTAGTAGTCGCCGCCCGACTTGGACGTCACGTCCGCCTGCCACGTCAGATGCGTCGACTTGTCGCGGCCCACGCCCGGCTCCGACGTCCACAGGGGGAAGTGGCGTCCGCGCAGGTCGAAGTACGACATCTGCTCGCCGCAGCCCCATACATGCTCGTCCTGTTCCGCGGGCAGGCGCAGCCACAGCCGGTTCCAGCCCGGCGCCGCGTACTGCACCACCAGGTGCACGCCATGCGGCGTCGCTTGCACGGCCAGCACCAGTTGCGGTGCGTCGCCCGCATGGCGCGCAAAGCTCAGGGTGGCGGCGTCGCCATCCTGCGTGACGGCCAGCGCGCGCAGGGCATTGCGCTCCTCGACGTAATCCTCGATCTCGAAATTACCTCGGTACATTTCCATGCTTTCGCGGCCCTGGCCGACGAACACGCATGGAGCAGCGGCACTGTGGCGCAGCAGCAAGCGGCCGGCGCAGCGCAGGGCGACGCTGTCATTTTCCTGGTGTAGTGTGTACTGCATGACGATCAACTCCTGTGAAAACCGGCCGCCGCATGGCGGGGCATGCGGGCGGGCCGGCGGTGCATCAACAATTAAGTACTAATTAAAAAACGAGGAACATGCCGGCGGTCAGCTCGACGGGACTGTAGCCGAAGTAGTTATTGTCCCCCCGGAACTGCAATACGCCCAGCTTGGCGTGGCTGTTGTTGGCGATGCGCGTGGCATAGGCATAGAACGACAGGGTAGGCTGGAAGTTGTACAGGTAGCCCAGCGAGTAGGCGGTCGACTTTGGCTTGCCCACGCCATCGCCCGTGTTCGCGCCGAACGCGCCCCTGGCGTTGGCGCCGTCATAGCTGATGTGCGCCAGGCTGCCTTCGATGCGGTGCTTGCCGATGTCGTACGCGCCCGACACGCCGAAGGCGTCGGCCGCGTAGCCGCCCGCGTTCGACACGCGGTAGGAGGTGTAGGAGCCGCCCAAGGTAAAGTCGTGCCACTTGTAGCGCGCGCCGACGATGTCCGTGACCTGGTTGCGCTTGATGAAGTTCGGCGTGCCGGCCGTGCTGATGTCGTTGCTCTGCTGGTAATCCATGTGCGCATAGCCGAGGAACAGATCGCCCTTTTTGTACAGCACGTTGGCGGCCCAGCTGCGGCCATCGTTTTCCAGGTCGGTGGCGGAAGACGCCTGCTGGCCTGCCGAATACGACACCTCGGCCGAGATATTGTTCCAGGTGGGGCTGCGGTAGCGCAGCGCATTGCCGTAGAACAGGGCCGTGCCCGAATTGTTGCCGGCCAAACTCGTCGTCTTGCTGGCGTTGCCCGTCACGGGGTCTTTCAGGTAGCGGCCCAGCGATTCGGGGCGCGTGAGCGAGAACAGGGCGCTGAAGTCATTGGCGCCATAGTTGTGCGCCGAGGCGAGGTCGGCGCCCAGCGAGACCCAGAACGGCGCCATGTACATGGTGCCGCCTTCGATCGAGCCCCAGGTGGTTGAGGCAAAGCCGACGGTGGAACCGCGGTTGAACAGCACGGACGAGGTGGTGTTGTTTTGCGTCCCGCCGCCCGCATTGCCGTTGAACAGGTTCAGACCCGTCTCGACGCCGAAGATGGCCTTGTATTCATCGCTGAAGACCCAGGCGCCCGTGAGGCCCAGGCGGCTGGCCATCTCGCCCTGGTTCAGGCGGTGGTTCGTCAGCTGGCGCCCGCTGGCATCCTTGCCGCGCGAGACCGTGTAGCCGATGTCGCCACGGCCGTACAGCTTCCAGTTGAAGCCGGTGACGGGTTTCACGGGTGCCGCCGCCGATGATGCCGGTGCGGCCGCCATCGCTGCTGCTGGCGCTGCTGGCTGGGCCGCCTTCGCTTCCATCTGCGCTACCCGGTCCTGCAATTGGGCCAGCATGGCTTTCATGTCGCTCAGTTCGTCGGCGCGCGCGTTAGCGCTAACAAATGACGCCGAGAAAAGGGCGCCCGTGATGGCCGCGGCCAATGTGGTCTTGCGTAATGTCGTTTGCATGATCCTGTCTCCTGTGTTTTTATAGGTGTATTGTTGCTGATCCCTGCCTTGCCTACATTAAATAATCAAATCCCTCCCATGCACAAATATTTGATATCGAGGAAGTCGTCCATGCCGTAATGCGAGCCTTCGCGGCCCATGCCCGAATGCTTGACGCCGCCGAATGGCGCCATTTCATTGGCGATCATGCCCGTGTTGATGCCGACCATGCCCACTTCCAGTTCTTCGGCCACGCGCCAGACTCTGCCCAGGTCGCGGCTGTAGAAATAGCCGGCCAGGCCGAATTGCGTGGCGTTGGCCATGGCGACGACTTCGTCTTCGCTGCCGAAGCGGAACAGGGGAGCGAGCGGGGCGAAGGTTTCCTCGGTGGCCACCAGCATGTCGCTGTTCGCTTCCAATACCACGCTGGGCTCGAAAAAGCTGCCCCCCAGCGCGTGGCGCTTGCCACCGATGGCCAGCTTGCCGCCCTTGGCCAGTGCGTCGGCGATATGCTGCTCGATCTTGCGCACGGCGTTTTCATCGATCAGCGGACCTTGTGTGACGCCAGCGTCCAGGCCATTGCCCAGTTTCAGCTCGGCTACCTTGGCCACCAGGCGGGCGGCGAAATCGTCGTAGATGCTGTCCTGTACGTAGATGCGGTTGGCGCACACGCAGGTCTGGCCGCTGTTGCGGTATTTCGACATCAGCACGCCTTCAACGGCCGCGTCGATGTCGGCATCGTCGAAGACGATGAAGGGCGCGTTGCCGCCCAGTTCCAGCGATAGTTTCTTGATCGTGCCGGCCGCTTCGCGCGACAGCCAGGCGCCCACTTCCGTCGACCCCGTAAACGTGATCTTGCGTACCAGGTCGTTGTGGCACAGTTCCGTGCCGATCGCTTGCGCCGCGCCCGTCACCACATTGAAGACGCCGGGCGGCACGCCGGCGCGCAGCGCCAGTTCGCCCAGGGCCAGGGCCGACAGCGGCGTTTGCGACGCCGGTTTCAAGACCATGGCGCAGCCGGCCGCCAGGGCGGGCCCGGCCTTGCGCGTGATCATGCCATTCGGGAAATTCCACGGCGTGATGGCCGCGCACACGCCGATCGGTTGCTTGATGACGACGATGCGCTTGTCGTTCGACGGCGGGGCGATCACGTCGCCATACGCGCGCTTGCCTTCCTCGGCAAACCATTCCAGGTAGGCCGCGTTCGAGACGATCTCGCCCTTGGCTTCCGCCAGCGACTTGCCTTGCTCGCTGGTGAGGATCAGCGCCAGGTCGTCGGCGTGCTGCAAAATCAGCGCATGCCAGGCGCGCAGCACCGTAGCGCGCGCCTTCACCGTCTGCTTGCGCCACAGCCGGAAGGCCGCGTGCGAGGCGGCGATGGCGCGCCGCGTCTCGGCCGCGCCCATGCGCGGCACGGTGGCGATCACTGCGCCCGTGGCCGGGTTGGTGACATCGATGGTGGCGCCGTCATCGGCGTCGCACCAGACGCCATCGATCAGGCATTGCTGTTTCAACAGGCTTGCGTCTTGCAGGTTCAACATGAGGGTTCTCCTTGGATGGGTGATGCGGCTTAACCCGCTACAGATACTTGCGCGAGGCCGGCGTCGACGATGATGTTCTGCCCTGTGATGCCGTCCGAATCGTCGGCCGCCAGGAACAGGGCCGTGCGCGCCACGTGGCCCGCGTCGAGCCGGTATTTCAGGCATTGCAGTTCGATGAACTTACGGTCTTCTTCCGGATCGCGCCACAGCGCGGCCTGGCGGTCCGTGGCGATGGCGCCCGGGGCGATGGCGTTGACGCGGATATTCTGTTCACCCAGTTCGCGCGCCAGGGTGCGCGACAGGCCCGCGATGCCGGCCTTGGACGTGGTGTAGCCGACCAGGTTGGGGCGCCCGCGCATCCATGAAATGGAGCCGAGGTTGATGATGGAGCCGCCGCCGGCGGCCGCCATGCCGGGCGCCACCTGCTGGATGGCGAACACATGGTGCTTGAGGTTCAGGGCCAGGCAGTTGTCCCAGTACTCGGGCGTCAGTTCGGCCAGGCTGTGGCGGTCGTCGCGGCCCGCGTTATTGAGCAGCACGCGGATGGCGCCGAAACGCGCCTCGACGTCGGCCAGGCTGGCCTGGTAGGCGGCGATGTCGCGGATGTCGCTGTACACAAAATAGGGCGCATGGCGCGACAAAGGCGCCAGGCGCGCGGCCAGGGCGGCGCTGGCGTCGCGGTCGATATCGCAAAAAGCCACTTGCGCGCCTTGCACGGCGAAGTGTTCGACGAGCGCCGCGCCGATGCCGGAGCCGCCGCCGGAGACGAAGACCACGCGGTCCTGCAGGCTGGGGTAGAGAGTGATGTTGGCGTTCATGCTGTCCTCGGGGTGAGATTGGGATATCAATCCCGGTAAAGGGGTTCGGGGCGGCCGGCCACGTCCAGGCGCACGGCAAAGAGGCCGCCGGCCTGTGGCTGGCGCGCCAGTTCGTCGTCGCCTGCGCCTTCGCGCGCGCTGGTGATGTACAGGGTGCGCAGGTCGGCGCCGCCAAAGGCGATCATGGTGGGGCGCGTGACGGGCACGCGCACGATGCCGATGATCTCGCCCAGCGGCGAAAAGCGCAGCACCCGGCCGCCTTCGTACTGCGCGCTCCAGTAGCAGCCTTCGGCGTCCAAAGCCGCGCCATCGGGACGACCGCCATACACGGCCTCTTCGCCCTTGACGGGAAGGCGGGCAAACACCTGGCGTTCGCCCACCTGGCCGCTGGCCGCATCGAATTGAAAACGGTGGATCACGTGGTTCGGCGTGTCGGACTGGAACAGGGATGCTCCATCTTCCGCGAAGGCCAGGCCGTTGCTGACCTTGACGCCAAGATCCTGCTGCGGCCCCCAGCCCAGGCGCGTGGCGCCCCGTTCCAGGCAAAACATGGCGGCTAGTTCCGCCGTGCGCGGTTCGTACATGGCGCCGGCCCAGAAACGCCCGGCGCTGTCGCAGCGGCCGTCGTTGAAGCGCATGTCGCGGCTGTCGTACGGTGCATCGGCCAGCTTGTCGAGCAAGCCTTCCTGCGGATAGAAACGGTAGAAACCGTTGCGCAGGGCCGCCACCAGGCCGCCTTTTTCAGCCAGGGCGATGCAGCCCGGCTCGCACGGCACCCACCAGACGCGGTCGAGGTTTGTCGCCGGATCGTAGCGGTGCAAACGGCGTCCGGCGATGTCGATCCAATATAAACACTGCTCGGCCACGCTCCACAGCGGGCATTCGCCCAGCTGGGCGCGCGCGTCGAGCACGAGTTCGGCTTGCCATTCACGCATGCTGTTTCTCCTCGATTGCCAGGCGCATGGCGATGTGCAGGCTCTCGCCGGGCGCCAGCAAGCGCATGCCCGTGCCTTGCGCGCCGCGCGCGGCCAGCGCAAACGCGTTATTCGCGTGCGTGACGGGTTCGATGGCGATGAAGCTGCGCTCGTCGTTCGGCGCGAAGCAGACGAGGTGGCCGCAATTGTCGCTGGCCGACAGGTGCACGGCATAATCTCCGTAATCGAGGCTGGCGCGGCCCGTCCAGCCGCTGTAGCAATTGTCCGCCTGCCAGCCGGCCACCGGCTGCGGCGTGGCGAATGGCGATGCTTGTGCCACGGGCGCCAGACCGGCCGGCAAGTGGTCGTCGCCCATGCTCCATACGCCATCCCACTGCGTCTGCAGGCGCAGGCCAGGGGCCAGCGGGAAGTAGGGGTGAAAACCCAGGCCGGCGGGCATGGTGCGCGCGTCGTCATTACGCACCGATAATGTCAGGCGCAGGCCGGCTTCGTCGAGCAGCACGGTTTGCTGCACCGTACAGGCGAACGGCCAGTCCGCGTCGCCGCCATGCACGAGCAGCAGTTCGGCGCTGTCGCTTGTTCGCGCCGCCACGTGCCAGGCGCGCTGCCAGCCGAAGCCGTGGATGCTGTGCGGCTCGGGCGGGAAGTTGGCGCGCAGCGCATGCGTCTGTTCCGGCGCCTGCAGCACGGCGTTGCCGATGCGGTTCGAATACGGCGCCAAGGGATAGCAGGCCATCTGCCGCACACCGGCGCTAGCCGGCGCGGCGCGCAGGATGTCGCGCCCGCGCCAGCGCAGCGCCGCCAGCGCGCCACCGGTGGCCGGGTGGACGTCGGCGCGGCAGTCGCCATGCGTCAGGGTGAAGGGAGACTGGTGGTCCATGTCTTACCTTAGCCCTTCAATCCGCCCGAGGTCAGGCCGCTGACGACCTTTTCCTGGAAGATCACGATCAGCACGACGATGGGCACGATGGCCACCACCAGCGCCGCCGAAATGATCGGCCACGGGAAGGCGAACTCGCCCTGGTACAGCTGGATGCCGACCGGCAGGGTGCGGTATGCCACGGCCGAATTCATCGACAGCGCCAGCAGGAACTCATCCCAGGAATTGACGAACGCGAGGATGGCGGCCGTCGCCACGCCAGGCGCGGCCAGCGGCAGCACGATGCGCCACAGGGCGCTCAGGCGGGTGCAGCCGTCAAGCATGGCCGCGTTCTCGATATCGCGCGGGATATCCTGGAAAAAGCTCACCATCATCAGCGTGCAAATCGGCAGGTTCAGCACCGTGTACGGCAGCACCAGCGCCCAGTAGGAATTGAGCAAGCCCAGGCTGCGCATGATTTCGAACAGCGGCACCATCAGGGTCACCAGCGGGAACATCGACACGCCGATGATGGCCGTGAGGATCAGACCACGGAAGCGCAGGCGCAAGCGGGCAATCGCATACGCGGCCAGCGCGCTGATGAACAGGCTGAGCAGGGTCGACAGGCCGGCCACGATCAGGCTGTTGGTCAGGAACGTCAGCAGCGGCTGGTCCTGGAAGGCCGAGATGAAATTGCCGATGGTCGGTTCGTGCGGCCAGTAGGTGATCGGCTTTTGCGTCAGTTCGCTCTCGGTCTTCAATGAGGTGAACAAAATCCACAGGGCGGGGAAGACGCCGTTGAGGATGACGATCGCGGCGGCGAACCAGCGCAGGCGCTTCGATGAAAACAGGCCGCTCATTCTTTGTCTCCTCTTACATATTTCAGATACACAAACGTGGTGGCCATCGACAGCAGGAACATGAACACCGCCAGGGTCGAGCCATAACCCACATCAAGGTAGTCGACCGTATTGGACTGGATATACATGGCCAGGGTCTTGGTTTCATCGCCAGGGCCAGGCATGTTGTACGGAATATCGAAGGACTGGATGGCTGTCAGGGTGCGGAAGATCAGCGCCACCAGCATCGATGGCACCAAGAGCGGCAGGGTCACTTCCGTAAATTGCTTCCACTTGCTGGCGCCGTCCACCTCGGCCGCTTCATACAGCGAGGCGGGAATGGTTTGCAGGCCGGCCAGCAAAATCAGGGCCATGAACGACGAGGTTTTCCAGATGGTCGTGATGCAGATGGCGGCCATCGTCAGCGCGGGCGAGTTGAACCAGATTTGCGGTTCCCAGCCCAGGCCGGGGATCAGCAGGTCGATGCGGCGGATGATGTCGTTCACCAGGCCGTATTCGCTGTGGAAGAACCAGGCGAAGATCAGGCCGACGAAGGCCAGCGGCAAGGCCCACGGCAGCAGCAGCGCCAGGCGCACGGGCCAGCGGTATTTGAACGGCATGTTGGCCAGCATGGCCAGGCCCAGGCCCGCCACCAGCGCGCCCGGCACGGTGATGACGGTGATGATGACGGTGTTTTTCAGCGACTTCCAGAACAGGCTGTCTTCCAGCGCCATCTTGTAGTTATCCAGGCCCACGAAACTGGGCAGGCCGCCGCCCGACAGGCGGATGTCGAAAAAGCTGTTGTAGATCAGTTTGCTGACCGGGTAGGCCACGATCAGCAGTAAAAACAGAATCGCCGGCGTCAGCAGGACCCAGGCCAGCGTCGTTTCGCTGGGGTCCGTGATGCGGCTTTTCAGGGTGCGTTGCCTCATGATTTCCTCGTCTGTTGCGGTGTGCGTATGCGTGTGCCGCCCGGGCCGCCGTCGTGGCGGCACGGGCGCATGCCGGTTAGCGCAGGATGCGCTTGACCCGGTTTTCGATCTCGGCCACGCCGGCCGCCGGCGTCTTCACGCCCGCCATCACGGCATTTGTGTTGACGCGCACGGCTTCGGACACTTCGCTGTAGCGCGGCGTGACGGGGCGCGAACGGGCGCTTTGCACGACCGGCAGCGCATCGGCGAACCAGCCATTGACGGCCAGTACTTCCTTGTCCTGGTAGACGGACGGGTAGACGGGCAGGTTGGAGGCCTTGATGGCCAGCTGCTTCGACACTTCCGGGCTCGACAGCCAGCGCACCAGCTTGGCCGACGCTTCCTTGTTCTTCGAGAACGAGGACACGGCCCACTGCCAGCCGCCGATGCACGATGCCGGCTTGCCGCCCGCCATGGCCGGCAGGCTGACGACGCCGACTTTATCCTTCACGCTGCTGTCGGCGCCATCCTGGAAGTGGTTCCAGGCATAACCCCAGTTGACGGCGAACAAGACGTTACCGGCCTGGAATTCCTTGCGCGTATCGTCAGTGGCCACTTCGGCGATGTTCTTTTTCGCCACGCCCTGGTCGATCAGCTTGCGCCACATGGCCAGGCCCGCTTCCGCCTTGGGCTTGTCCAGGGTCAGCTTGCCGTTGGTGACCAGTTCGCCGCCCTGGCTCCAGTACGGCAGCAAAAAGGTGCAGACGGCGCCTTCGATGGCCTTGCCCTGGAAGCTGATGCCTTGCAATTCCGGATTCTTTTCGCCGGCCTGGATGGTGCGCGCCACGGTGGCCAGCTCATCCCAGGTTTTCGGCGCCGCCAGCTTGTACTTGGCCAGCAAGTCCTTGCGGTAGTAGAGGAACATGGCGTCGGCAAAGGCGGGCAGGGCCACGACCTTGTTGTCGACCATATTCGCCTGCTTGTAGGCCGGCAAGTACTGGCCCATGATCTTGTCGCGGTCGGCGCCCAGGTATTTGTCCAGGCTTTCGATCCAGCCGGCCGACGCGTACTGGGCCGGGCGGATGATGTCGATCAGGAACACGTCCAGGGTGGTGTCGCCGGCCGACAGCACGGTGTTCAGGTATTTCTGTTGCAATTCCGAGGTGGCGCCGCCCGTTTCCAGGTCGATCTTGACGCCGGGATTGGCGGCCATGAACTTGGCGAACAGTTCGCGCATGACTTCGGGGCGCTCCTGGCCGCCGACAAAGACCTTGACCGTCTGCGCGTGCGCGCCGGTGGCAAGGACGAAGGTGGCGCCGAGCGCCAGGACGAGGGATTTGATACGCATGATGCTTGTCTCCTGTTTTTTGGAATGGGTATGCCGCTTGTGCGCGGCTTATCGGGATGGCAGTACCGCGCCGCCCTGCGGATCGAACAGATGGAATTTCTCCATGTCCAGCTGTACCGTGACTTGCCGCCCTGGCGCCAGCGCAAACGTGGGCGGCAGGCGTGCCGTCAATTCGCCGCCTTCGCACTGGAAGATGACGAGGGTTTCCGCGCCCAGCGGTTCGACCACCACGACTGTCGCGGCCAGGGCGGCGCTGGCGCTGCCGGCCGCTTCCAGGGTGATGTCTTCCGGGCGGATGCCGAATTCCACGGCGCGGCCATCGAGCTTGCCGCAGGCAGCCTGACGTTCGGCCGGCAGGGCCAGGCGGGCTGAACCCAGCACGATCTCGGTCTGGCCGGCGCCATTGCGTGCCACCTTGGCGCCGAGGAAGTTCATCGGCGGCGAGCCCGTGAAGCCGGCGACAAATTTCGACACGGGTTCGTTGTAGATCTGGTCCGGCGTGCCGACCTGCATGATGTTGCCGCCGGACAGTACGACAATGCGTTCGGCCAGGGTCATCGCTTCGACCTGGTCATGCGTGACGTAAATCGTGGTGGCGCCGATGCGCTGGTGCAGCTTCTTGATTTCCGTGCGCATTTCCGAGCGCAGCAGGGCGTCCAGGTTCGACAGCGGTTCGTCGAACAGGAACAGCTTGGCCTGGCGCACGATGGCGCGGCCCATGGCCACGCGTTGGCGCTGGCCGCCGGACAGGGCGCGCGGCTTGCGGTCGAGCAAGTGGTCGATTTTCAGGATGGTGGCGGCGGCGCGCACGCGCTGTTCGATTTCCGCCTTGGGGAACTTGCGCAGCTTCAAGCCGAAGCCCAGGTTGTCGAACACGGACTTGTGCGGATACAGCGCATAGTCCTGGAAGACCATGGCGATGTCGCGCTCGCGCGGCGGCAAGTCGTTGACGACCTGTCCCTCGATGGAGATGGTGCCGCCCGTGATGGACTCGAGCCCCGCGACCATGCGCATCAGTGTGGATTTTCCACAACCCGAAGGTCCCACGAAGACGACGAATTCGCCTTGCTTGATTTCCAGGTCGATGCCATGAATGACTTCGACGCCGTTGTCGTACTTCTTGACGACCTTTTCCAGTTTTACACCTGACATGCTTGTCTCCAAAAGATGCGAATGACGCGTCTGAGCGCGCTACGTGCGTTGCAACAGAAATAGATTAGTAGGCGCCCGTGTCGAGGGCTTTCGCCAGCGACGGTTTCAGGGCCGTGATAAAGGCATTGGCCTGGCGCATCATCATGCCCATGTCCGAGGCGATGGCCACATAGTCATAGCCGTAACTAATGAAAGTGTGCACCATTTCCGGCGAGGGGCCGACAATGCCGATGGGTTTGCCAATGGCGCGGGCGCGGCGGGCCGCGTCGGCAATCGCCGCCTGTACTTCCGGGTGGCCGATATTGCCGATGTTGCCCATCGCTGCCGACAGGTCGCCGGGGCCCACGAACAGGGCGTCGACGCCATCGACGGCGGCGATCTCTTCCAGCTGCGCCAGGGCGGCCGGCGTTTCCAGCTGGATGATCGAGAAGACGGCGCCGTTGGCGCGCGTGGCGTAGTCTGGCACGGTGCCATAGCGGCTGGCGCGGTGCATGGCGGCAAAGCCGCGCGTGCCGGGAATAGCCTGGCCCGGCTGGGGATAACGGGTGGCGGCCACGGCACTGCGTGCTTCAGCGGCGTTTTCCACGAACGGGAACATCAGGGTCTGCGCGCCGATGTCGAGCGCGCGCTTGATTTGCACGAGGTCGTTCCAGGCCAGGCGCACGACGGGGCAGGCCGGCGTGCCGCCCACTGCCTGCAGGATCTGGTAGGCGTCCTGGTAGTCGATGGGCACGTGTTCCATGTCCAGCACCAGCCAGTCGAAGCCGGCGCAGCCCATGGCCTCGGCCGTCACGGGCGTGCCGGCCATCAGCCAGCTGCCCAGCGGTACTGCTTTGTCCGCCAGCAAGGCGCGGAATGGGTTGTCCAGGATATCCATAGTTGTGCTCTCTATATAGGTAGGGAAGACGGCGGCGTCAGAAGATTGGCGGCTCGGGCGTGGCGGCGTTGCCCAGCAAAAAGTCCAGGTCGCAGCCCTGGTCGGCCTGGGTTACGTGTTCCATGTACAGCTTGGTGTAGCCGCGCGCATATTTTTGCGCCGGCGCCTGCCACTCGGCGCGGCGGCGCGCCAGTTCCTCGTCCGTCACGTCCATGTTCAGGCTGCGCGCGGCGATGTCCAGTTCGATCATGTCGCCGTTGCGCACCAAAGCCAGCGGGCCGCCGACGGCCGCTTCGGGCGTCACGTGCAATACGCAGGTGCCGTAGTGGGTGCCGCTCATGCGCGCGTCGGAGATGCGCACCATGTCGCGGATGCCTTGTTGCAGCAGCTTTTTCGGCACGGGAAGATTGCCCCATTCCGGCATGCCGGGCGCGCCGATGGGGCCGCCATTGCGCAGGATCAGCACCGTGTTTTCATCGATGTCCAGGTCGGGCGCGTGGATCTGCGCCAGCATCTCCGCGTTCGAGTCGAACACGAGGGCGCGTCCCCGATGTTTGGCGAACTTCGGATTGGCGGCCGACGGCTTGATGACGGCGCCGCCAGGGCACAGGTTGCCGCGCAGTACGGCCAGCGCCGCGCCGTCGGCCACCGGCTGCGACACCTTGCGGATCACGCTGTCGTCGAGACACACGGCGTCGGCGATGTTTTCGCCCAGGCTGCGGCCCGTGACCGTCAAGGCCGTCAAATCCAGCTGCAGCGCGATTTCCTTGAGCAGGGCCGGCATGCCGCCCGCATAGAAGAAATCTTCCATCAGCTTGTCGCCGGACGGGAACAGATTGGCGATGACCGGTACTTTTTGCGCCATCGCATCCATTTCATCGAGCGACAGGGCCAGGCCGGCGCGCCCGGCGATGGCGACCAGGTGGATGGCCGCATTGGTCGAGCCGCCGAGCGCCATGTAGGCGGCCACGCCGTTCGACAACGCGGCGCGGGTGAAGAAGCGCGACGGCTTCAAGTCTTCCCACACCATGCCGACGATGCGCTCGCCGCATTGCGAGGCCATGCGTACGTGGTTGGCATCCATGGCGGGAATGCTGGTGGCGCCGGGCAAGGTAAAGCCCATCGCCTCGACGATGGACGTCATGGTGGACGCGGTGCCCATGGTGTTGCAGGTGCCGGGCGAGCGCGTCATCTTCGCTTCGAGCTTGATCCACTCGGGCTTGGCGATGTCGCCGGCCACGTAGTCATCCCAGAATTTCTTGGTGTGCGTGCCCGCGCCCACGCTCTGGCCGCGGTAGCGGTCGTTGAGCATGGGGCCGGCAGGGCAGAAGATGGCGGGGATATCCATGCTGATGGCGCCCATCAGCATGCCGGGCGTCGTCTTGTCGCAGCCGCCGAGCAGCACGGCGCCGTCGATCGGCAGCGAGCGCAGCAGTTCTTCCGTTTCCATGGCGAGGAAGTTGCGGTAGATCATGGTGGTGGGCTTGACCATCACTTCGCCCAAGGACAGGGCAGGCAGCTCGACGGGGAAGCCGCCGGCCAGCAGGATGCCGCGCTTGACGGCTTCGGCCCGTTCGCGCAGGTGCGAGTGGCACGGCGACAGGTCGCTCCAGGTATTGATGATGGCGATGACGGGGCGGTCGAGGAATTCCTCGCGGCGCAAGCCCATCTGCTGCAGGCGCTGGCGGTGGGCGAACGAGCGCATGTCGTCTGGGGCCAGCCAGCGCTGGCTGCGCAGGGATTCCAGCGTGCGGCGGGAAGTAGCGGAGCTCAATGTGTGTCCTTTTCGGTTGCCTGGCCCGCTGCGTATGGCGTTCCAGTGCTGCTGTCTCGGGTCTTGCTTGCAGCCTTTGTTAGCGCTAACATTGCAAGTACAGCGAAATATAATTTGAATCGCACGGGACTGTCAACAGATTTAATGCAGGGTGCAGGCGCGCAGCCATTACACTATCGGCATGATTTCATTGACGCCAATTTCCAGGGTGGAATTTCTGCGGCCCAGCCGGTGAGCGGTAGCGCAGCGGCATTACGCCGGCATCCCCGTGCGGCCGGCCATGGCATGATGCGTGGTGATTACCGATTTTTGAGAAGGCAGTACCCATGAACGACCCAGTACGCAAGCGGCGCGGCCTCGGCCGCAGCACCGTGTTCGATGTGGCCAAATTGGCACAGACCTCGGCTATTTCCGTGTCGCGCTATTTCAAGGAACCGGACCGCGTGTCGCAGGAAACGCGCGAGCGCATCAAGAGCGCCATCGACCAGCTCGGCTATATCCGCAACGAGGCGGCCGGCGGCCTGGCCTCGACCCAGGGCCGCATCGTGGGCGCCATCGTGCCCAGCGTGTCGAACTCCATCTTTGCGGAAACCATCCAGGGCTTGTCGACCACCTTGTCGCAGCACAATTACCAGTTGCTGCTGGCCACCCACGATTACTCGATCGAGACGGAAGAGAAGGTCGTGCGCGCGTTTCTCGGCTGGTCGCCGCGCGCGCTCGTGCTGACGGGCGCCGACCATAGCGCCGCCACGGAAACCTTGCTGGCGGGCTTGCAGATTCCCGTCATCGAAACGTGGGATATCCGCCCCGAGCGGCCGTATCCGCAGATCGGTTTTTCGCATATCGCCACGGGGCGCGACATGACCTTGTATTTGCACGGGCAAGGCTACCGGCGCATCGTCTACGTCGACAGCGGCATCGGCAGCGATTTCCGCGCGCGCAAGCGGGCCCAGGGGTATGAGGAAACCATGCGGCAGCTGGGTTTGCGTCCGGAAATTGTGCAAGCGTCGGTGACGGCGCCGCTCGATGCGGGCGGGCAAGTGTTCAGCGAGCAAATGGCGCGTGCCGAGCGTCCCGACGCCCTGTTTTTTGCCAACGACAACATGGCTGCCGGCGCCATCTATGAAGCGGCGCGCCTGGGTATCCGCATTCCCGAGCAATGCGCGGTGGCGGGCTTCGGCGACTTCCCGTTCTCGGAAAAGCTCATGCCGGCGCTGACGACGATACGCGTGCCCCGCTATGACATCGGCCGCCTGGCCGCGCAAGCGATCCTGCAGCGCCTGGGCGAAGTGGACGAGGGTGCCGCGCCACCGGCCTTGGCGCCGCTGCCTTACGAGCTGATCGCGCGTGCCAGCGCTTGAGATACCGTGCCTGCCGCAGATATTGATGAATCGTATTTCTATCATCACAACATACAATTGGCTTGATATGCTGCGATGCGGCATCATGCACCTGTCTCCTCTACTTCCTCACAGGAATTAGATTCAGCCCGCTCCCGCAGCGGGCTTTTTTTTGCCTGTTTCCATGACCTTATCGCTTAAGATAAGCTTGTTTAAACATAAACATGCAAGGAGACAAGTTGATGATGCCTTTGTTTCGCGCCGCTGGCATGCTGGCGCTGATGGCGCTCGGTGCCTGTTCGGCGGAGAAGCACCCGTTTGACCGCCATTTGGCCCAATTGCGTCCGGTCACGGTCGCAGCGCTGCCCGATATGGGCTGGCCGCCCGGCACGATGCTGTGCCCGATGGGAATTTATCAGAGCGAACTGAGCGACTCGGCGCCGCATGCAGACCGCGTTAACGCATTCCTGAAGCAAAAGAAATTTCTGGGTGATGAAGGTCTTTGGTCGCTGATCGTCGTCACACCGATGTCCGAAGGGGACGCAGCTATCGAGCAATTGCTTTTCAAGCGCGGCGATTATGACGTGATCAATGATCCGCAACTCATCGCGCGCGATGCGGAAACGGTGCCAGCGGGGTTTGCGCCGCACGCTTGCGTGACCGTAGAGCACGCCCGCGTGCTGGTGACGCGTGAACAAAGATCACATCGGAAACTCATCATTTTTGGAATGAGCTAGGCCCGCTTGCGTCGCGGTTTTTGCCTGCGCCATGCATGATGTGCTACAGCACATTCGCCGCCACGGCCGAACTGTAGTTGCGCGCCAGCGCCGCGATGATGGCGGCCATCGCCTGCGGGTTGTCCGTGGTGCCGAAATGCGCGGCATACAGGCGCTTGGCCGCCTCGACTTGCGCATTCGTCAGTTTCACGGCGTAGGCCATGCGCACGGTTTCAGGATTGTTCAGCGTCATTTTTCACCTCGAAGACAGATTTCGCTTGGCTTGCGTCACTTGTACGCGCAAAGGATTGCAACTACAATCGTTGCATTTGCAATCGTATAGGCAATGTCTGCCTTGCGCAAGCATTGTTGCGACAGGAGCTTTCATGCATTCTTCCCCTTTATTCCCTCCACAGCCATTGGACGTGGCGCGCGACGCCGTCCAAGCCTGCCTGGCCGTGCTGGCGGCACCGCCGGCGTTGCCGTTGCGGCAGGTGTCGCCGCGCCGGGCGCTAGGCGCCATGGCGGGCAGCTTGCAGACGGACCCGGGCGCGGAGAATGCCATCCGCGTCGTGCGCGCGGAAGTGACGCAGCGGCCTGACGATGCCTGGAATGTGACGGCGTCCGCGAGTGCCTGGCCGCTGCGCTATGGCGCCGACAAACCGCTGCTGTATCTGTGCCGCCCCGCTTCGCTCCAGGCATTGAGTGGCGTGCTGGTCGATGCGCGCGAGCGTGGCATCGTCTGCAGCGATGCGGAAACGCAATCTTCTCGCTGGCCGAAAGGCGTGCAGCCCGCGCTGCCCGCCTGGCTGGCCACGCAGCACAATTGCACGCCGTTCGACCCGGCGACGGGCGAGGAAGTGCGCGCCATCCTGCGCTCGGCACTGGAAACGTTGTACCTGGAACAGCAGACAGGCTATTACTACCTGGCCATACATGACGAAGAGGCGGACGAAGGTGCGGACGAAAATGCGGACGAAGGTGCGGTGGCCACGCCCTTGTCGGACGCCGATGCGGCAGCGGCCAGCCTGGGCATGTACCGCGTGTCGCCGCCGGGGCCGGCGCCATGCCGGGTGCGTCTGTGCGGCGCGGGAACGATGCTGGCCGTCGTTGCCGATGCGGCCCGCTTGCTGAAGGACGACTGGGATATCGCCGCGCAAGTGTGGAGTTGCCCCAGCTACACGCGCCTGGCGCGCGATGCGCAGGCGGCGGAGCAGTGGAACCTGCGTCATCCGCGCGCCGTCCCAAGGTTGGCCCATGTGCGGCGCTGCCTCGATGACAGTGCCGCGCCCGTCATCGCCGTCACCGGCTATGGACAGCACATCGCGGGCCAGATCGGCGGCTACGTGCGCGGGCGTTTCATCGCCGTCGGCGCTGACGCCATGATGGAGGTCAGCGCGCCATGGCTGGCCGTCACGGCCTTGAAAGCCCTGGCCGACGACGGCGCGCTGCCGGTGCAGTTCGTCGAGTACGCGCTGCGGCGTTACGCCTTGCTCTGAGTGGCGCCGCGTGCCGCCTCGGCGGCGCGCGCGAGGGCGGCGCTGAAGTCCTGCTGCTCGCCGCCGTCAAATTGCGTCAGGAACAGGTCGGCCACCGTAGCCTGGTAGACGGCCCACATCTTCTTGCGCAGGATTTTCCCGTCTTCCGTGATGAAAACGAAGGCGGCGCGCCCGTCTTCCATCGAGCGTGTGCGCGTCACCAGCCGGTCCGTTTCCAGCTTGTCCACCAGGCGCGTCAGGTTGTAGCGCTCGATGGCCAGAGCGTCGGCCAGTTCATGCATGCGGCGCGAACCGTCCTGTCCGCTTTCGAGTCCCCACAGCACGTCATACCACGCATACACGGGCAGGCCGGCGGCGGCGAGGCGGCGCTCTATCTCGCGGATCATCAAACGGTGCGTGCGCACGAACGCGAACCACAGGTCGGGCGCAGGGGCCGTGCCAATTTCAGGCGCAGTTTCAGACATCGGTATTCCTCCAGATCGATCACAGTTGCAAATGCAATTATAGCGCTATACAATGGCCGCCGTAACGATTGCAAATGCAATGATTGCATAAGCAATTATTCGCGTATTGAATTCCCAACCCAGGAGACCGCCATGACCACATCCCTTGCCGTGCCCGATATCGACCCGCAGGAAACCAAAGAATGGCTGGAGGCGATGCAAGCCGTCGTCGCGGTGGAAGGACGCCCGCGCGCCCATTATTTGCTTGACCAACTCGTCGATTCCGATTCCGCGCAGCACGGCGGCATGCATGGCCGCGTCACCACCGCGTATACCAACAGCATCGCCACCGAGCGCCAGGGTGGATATCCGGGCGACCTGGCCATCGAGCGCCGCCTGAATGCGTATATCCGCTGGAATGCGATGGTGATGGTCTTGCGCGCGGCCAGACACTCGAACGTGGGCGGCCATATCGCCACCTACCAGTCGGCGGCCGTGCTGTACGACGTGGGTTTCGACCACTTTTTCCGTGGCCGCACGGACCAGTTCGCCGGCGACCTGGTCTACATCCAGGGCCATTCCGCGCCCGGCATCTATGGCCGCGCCTATCTGGAAGGCCGCATCACGGAAGCGCAGCTGGACAATTACCGCCGCGAAGCGGGGCGCGAAGGCCTGTCCTCGTACCCGCATCCCCGGCTGATGCCCGACTTCTGGCAATTTCCCACCGTCTCCATGGGGCTGGGCCCGCTGACGGCCGCCTACCAGGCCCGCTTCATGCGCTACCTCGAGTACCGTGGCTTGAAGGAACACCAGGGCCGCAAGGTATGGGCCTTCCTCGGCGATGGCGAGATGGACCAGCCCGAATCCCTGGCCGCCATTTCATTGGGCGGACGCGAGCGCCTCGATAACCTGATCTTTGTCGTCAACTGCAACTTGCAGCGCCTCGACGGCCCGGTGCGCGGCAACAGCAAGGTCATCCAGGAGCTGGAGGGCACGTTCCGCGCGGCGGGCTGGCATGTGATCAAGGTCATCTGGGGCAGCGGCTGGGATGCCTTGCTGGCGCGCGATACGAGCGGCTTGTTGCGCCAGCGCATGATGGAATGCGTGGACGGCGATTACCAGACCTTCAAGTCGCAGAATGGCGCCTACGTGCGCGAGCATTTCTTTGGCAAGTATCCGGAACTGCTGGCGCTGGTGGCGCACATGTCGGACGATGACATCTGGAAGCTGACGCGCGGCGGCCACGACCCGGAAAAAGTGCACGCCGCGTATGCCGAGGCCATGCGCACGCCGGGCCGTCCCACCGTGATCCTGGCCAAGACCGTCAAGGGCTTCGGCATGGGCGAGGCGGGCGAAGGGCAGAACATCAACCATCAGCTGAAAAAGATGAGCGCCGACGCCGTGCGCGCGTTTCGCGACCGCTTCGCGCTGCCCGTCAGCGATGCCCAGCTGGAAGAGATGCCGTATCTGAAACCGGCGCCGGACAGCGAGGAAGGCCGCTACTTCGCCGCGCGCCGGGCGCAGCTGGGCGGCTACATTCCCGCCCGCATCAGCAAGGTGGCGCCCTTGCCAATCCCGCCACTGTCCACGTTCGCCACCCAGCTCAAGGATAGCGGCGAGCGGGGCGCGTCCACCACCATGGCCTTCGTGCGCATCCTCGGCACTCTGCTGAAAGATCCCGCTTTGAGCAAGATCATCGTGCCCATCGTGCCGGACGAATCGCGCACGTTTGGCATGGAAGGCCTGTTCCGCCAGATCGGCATCCATTCCTACCTGGGCCAGCTGTACACGCCGCAGGATGCGGGCCAGCTCAGCTATTACAAGGAAGCCAAGGATGGGCAGATATTGCAGGAAGGGATCAACGAATCGGGCGCCATTTCTTCCTGGCTCGCCGCCGGCACGTCGTACAGCAACCATGGCCTGGCTACCATTCCGTTCTACATCTTCTATTCGATGTTCGGCTTGCAGCGTGTGGGCGACCTGGCGTGGGCGGCGGCCGATGCCCGCACGCGCGGCTTTTTGCTGGGCGCCACGTCGGGACGCACGACACTGATGGGGGAAGGCCTTCAGCACGACGATGGCCACAGCCACGTGCTGTCGTCCGTGATTCCCAACTGCATCTCGTACGACCCCACGTTCGCGTATGAGCTGGCCGTGATCATCCATGACGGCATGCGCCGCATGTTTGCCGAGCAAGAGGATATTTTCTATTACATCACCTTGCTCAACGAAAACTATCCGCACCCGGCCATGCCGGCAGGAGCAGAGGCGGGCATCTTGCAGGGCCTGTATCTGCTGCAGGAAAGCCCTGAAGCCCTCACGGCAACCACGCCGCGCGTGCAGCTGATGGGCAGCGGTTCCATCCTGCGCGAGGTGCTGGCCGCCAGCGTGCTGCTACAGCAGGATTTCGGCGTCGCGGCCGACGTGTGGAGCGCCACCAGCCTGACGCAAGTGCGGCGCGACGGCCTGGCCGTTGAGCGCTGGAACATGCTGCACCCGGACAGCGAACCGCGCGTGCCGTATATCGAGCAATGCCTGGCTGGCCGGCAAGGCCCCGTGGTGGTGGCCACCGACTACATGAAGATCGTCGGCGACCAGGTGCGCCCCTTCGTGCACGACCGGCGCTTCGTCACCCTGGGCACGGATGGCTTCGGCCGCTCCGATACGCGCGAATCGCTGCGCACCTTCTTTGAAGTGGACCGCCATTTCATCGTGCTGGCCGCGCTGACGGCGCTGGCCGATGGGGGCGAGCTGCCGCGCAGCAAGATTGGCGTAGCCATCGCCAAATACGGCATCGACGTGGAAAAACTGGATCCCGCGTCCGTGTAACTTTTTTCAAGGAGGGAATCATGAAACTGTATTACGCAACGGGCACGTGTTCCTTGTCGCCGCACATCGTGGCCATCGAGGCGGGCATCGCGCTGGAACTGGAACGTGTCGATATCCGGAAGATTCCGCGCGTCACGGAAACGGGCGCCGATTATGCGCGCATCAATCCGAATCTGTACGTGCCGGCGCTGGCGCTGGACGACGGTACGATCTTGCTGGAGGGCACGGTTATCGTGCAGTACCTGGCCGACCTGGCGCCTGCCAGCGGCCTGGCGCCGCCGGCAGGCACCATGGCGCGCGTGCAGCTGCAATCGTGGCTGGGTTTCATTGCCACCGAGTTGCACAAGGTGTTCAGCCCCTGGCTGTTCCATCCGGAATACGGCGCGCAGGCGCAGGACGTGGCCCGCTCGCGTCTGGCCGCACGCCTCGACTATGTGGAGCGGCAACTGGGCGATGGTCGGCAGTACTTGTTGGGGAACACGTTTACGGTGGCCGATGCGTATTTGTATACCGTCCTCAGCTGGTCGGAGGTCGCCAAAGTCGACCTCGGTGCTTTCCCGCAGGTGAGGGCGCTACTGGCCAGCATAGGCGATAGGCCAGCCGTGCGCGAGGCGATTCGTTGCAAGGCACAGCGGCAGTCCCGATGAGATATTGACAAATCGAATTTCTATCATCACAACATAGAATTGGATGAATATGCTGCGATGCGGCATCATGCACCTGTCTCCTCTACTTCCTCACAGGAATTAGATTCAGCCCGCTCCCGCAGCGGGCTTTTTTTTGCCCGTTTTTATGGCATAAAGCTGCGCACGCTTGCTTGTCATCATCGCCATCGTGTTGCTTTTGTGCATGCTAAACTGGGCCATCCCCAGACCAAGGTTCCTGATGCTTCAACTATTTCGCCACACGCTGGAGTCGACGCCGATCCTTGCCCTGTTCCTCGTCATCGGCGCCGGTTATGCGCTGGGGCGTATCAGCGTGTTCGGCTTTTCGCTGGGCGTGGGCGGCGTGCTGTTCGCGGGGCTGGCGCTGGGCGCCTTTGCTCCCGGTTCCGTGCCGCCGCCGATGGTCGGTTCCATCGGCTTGTTGCTGTTCCTGTATGGCATCGGTGTGCAGTACGGCGTACAATTTTTCGCCGGCTTGCGCGGCGCAGGGCAGAAACACAATCTGATTGCCTTTGCCGCCGTCATGGGCGGCCTGGCCGTGTCCATCTGGGGCGGGCAGTGGATCGATATCTCGCTGCGCATGGCCAGCGGCGTGTTTGCCGGCGCCATGACCAGCACGGCCGCCCTGCAGGCGGCGCTGGAAGCGTCGCACGGCAATGGCGACGCGGCCGTCGGCTATGCCGTCGCGTATCCGTTCGGCGTCGTCGGCCCCATGCTGGGCCTGTACCTGGCCGGGCGCATCTTGAAACCCGTGCTGACGCCGCCGCCGGCGCCCATCGTTGTATCCGAAATTACCATCGATGCAGCCAAACTCGCGGGCGCGGCCCTGTCCGAGCTGGCCGACGGCCCGCTGGCTGGCGTGCAAGTGATCGGCGTGCGCCAGGGCCACCAGAACCGCTTGCCCGATCCTGGCCTCGTGCTTGGTGTGGGCGACGCGCTGATGGTGTCGGGCACGGTGGCGGGCGTGGAAGCGGCGCGCACGGCGCTGGGCCACCTCGACCCGGGCCGCTTGATGAAGGACCGCAGCGATTTCGATGGCACGGAAGTGTTCGTGTCAGACGCGGAAATCGTCGGCGTGCCCTTGGGCGAGCTGAACCTGGCAAAAGACTTTCCCCTGCAGATCGCGTTCATCCGTCGCGGCGACGCCATGATTTTGCCGCACCCGTTCCTGACCCTGGAGTTTGGCGACAGGGTGATGGCCATCGCGCCGGCCAGACATGCGGCCGACGTGCGCAAGCTGTTCGGCAACTCCATCACGGCCACGGCCGAGTTCAGCTATGTCTCGCTGGGCATGGGCATGGTCTTGGGCGTGCTGCTGGGCCTGGTGCCGATTCCGTTGCCGTGGATCGGTTCGTTCAGCCTGGGTCTGGCAGGCGGGCCGCTGGTGATGGCGCTGATTTTGGGCCGCCTGGGCCGAGTCGGCAAGATCAGCTGGCGCTTGCCCCTGTCGGCCAACCTGGTCATGCGCAACTATGGCTTGACGATTTTCCTCGCTTCCGTCGGCATGGCCTCCGGCTTGCCCTTCGTGCAGCAAGTGGGCGCCGACGGCTTGCCCATGCTGGCGCTCGGCGCCGTGACGGTGCTGGTGGTGGTGGCGCTCGTCGTGATCCTGGGCAAGGTCTTCCTGCGCCTGCCGTTTCCTGAACTGCTGGGCATCGCGGCCGGCGCCACGGGCAACCCGGCCGTGCTGGTGTTTGCCAACCGCCTGGCCAAGTCGGACCGCCCGAACCTCGGCTACGCGATGATTTTCCCCAGCATGACCATCGTCAAGATCGTGGCCGTGCAGGTGTTGCTGCACTTGTATGGCTGATGGCGGACACCGTCAATCCCTTGCAGCGCCAGACTGCTTGTTTGCATCAATAAAGCTGATGCCAAACGACAGCAGCAAGGCGGCAGCGGCAAATCCTGCGGCAAGCCACAGGTTGGCGGAGAGGCCCAGCCTGTCGACGGCTTGGCCACCGGTCCACGCCCCGAGCGCAATGCCGATATTGAAGACGCCCACATACAGCGCGGCAACGATTTCCACGGCGCCGGGCGCCGCCTTCATCATCAAGGTCATCAGGCCGACCGATACGCCGCCGTAGGCCAGTCCCCAGGCCAGCAACACCATGCCGCCGCCGATGCCGGAGTCGCCGACAGCCAGGAACAGCAGTGGCGTGAGCAGCAGGCCGCACGAGATGGCGATGATGGTAGCCGCCGTGCGCCGCGCCGCAGCGACACCGGCCAGGAAGTTTCCAATGATGCCCGCGAAGCCATAGGCAAACAGCAGTGCGCCCAGCCATTGCGCATCGAACCCCGACACGGACAGCAGTAGCGGGCGCACGAAGGTAAAGGCCATGAAATGGCTGCTCACCAGCAACAGGGTCAGAAGCAGCCCCGCTTGCAACTGCCTGTTGCGCAGCTGTCGGCCGAATTGGCGCAAGGTCGTCGAAGCGGCGGCGGGCAGGGCGGGAATGACGGCCAGGTGCAGCGCCAGTACCAGGCCGCTGAACAGCGCCATGACGCCGAAAGCCCAGCGCCATCCTGCAAGGTCGCCGATGTGTGCGCCTAGCGGCACGCCCAATACGGAAGCGGCCGCCACGCCACCGAAGATGAGCGACGTTGCCAGGCCAACCGAGCGGGCAGGAACCAGCCGGGAAGCGAGGCCGCCGGCGATGGCCCAGATGCCGCCCATGCAGAAACCGACGAGAACACGGGCCGCCAGCATCCACGCCATGTTCTGCGCCAGGGCCGAGGCAATGTTCGCGATCACCAGGAGCGTCAGCAAACCACAGAGAATGTTGCGCCTGTCCAGGCTTCCCGATGCGAGCACGACCAGCGGCGCGAACAAGGCCGCCAGCAATGCGGGCAGCGAGATCATCAGGCCGGCCGTTCCCGTGGAGGTGCCCAGGGTGACGGCAATCGGCGTCAACAGGCCGACCGGCAGCATTTCCGTCGTCACGACCGAAAAGGTGGCCATGCCGACAGCGGTGACCGCCAGCCACGGGTGGCGGGCAGAAGTTTCTGCGGCAGCGCAGGAAGACGTACTCATGGTGCATATCCTTTAGGTGATCAGGCGATAAACGGGTGTGCCCCGCTTGCAACGGAAACACGCCGCAGCGATAATACATACATCGCGTATGAATAAAGTATATATTCATACGCAGTGAATGTAAACAATCATACGTTACGTATGTAAGGAGAAAGCAATGGTTCGCCGCACCCGTGTGGAAATGGAAGAAACCCGCGCCTCGCTGCTGGCCACCGCGCGCAAAGTGTTCAGTGAGCGTGGTTATGCCGACACGTCCATGGACGACCTCACCGCGCAGGCAGGGCTGACGCGGGGGGCGCTGTATCATCACTTCGGCGACAAGAAGGGTTTGCTGCTGGCGGTGGTGGAGCAGATCGACGCGGAAATGGATGGCCGCCTGCAGACCATCTCCGACAGCGCCGCAGACTTGTGGGAAGGCTTTCGCCATCGCTGCCGTGCCTATCTGGAGATGGCCCTGGAACCGGAAATTCAGCGCATCGTCTTGCGCGATGCAAGGGCGGTCCTGGGCGGCGCTTCCCCGGACTCGCAGCGCCATTGCCTCGAGTCGATGCAAGCGCTTATCCAGCAGCTGATTCAGCAAGGCATCGTGGCCGACGCTTGCCCGCAGGCACTGGCTTCGCTGATCTACGGCAGCCTGGCGGAAGCGGCGTTCTGGATCGCCGATGGTGACGAAGGCAATGCGCGTTTGGTAAAAGCAGTTGCGGCATTGGAATTGCTGCTACGCGGATTATTGCTGAAAAGGTAGTCGCGGAAAGTGCTAATCTCGCCAGTAGCGGACATGCCCGGAGACAGGGATGACGATATTGAGCAGGGTGGGGAAATGGCGGGCGAAGCTTATATTGACACGGAGGAAAACTATGCAAGTCAAGCGTATCGTTGCAAATTTCCCGGCGTCGGATCCGGGCCTGGCGCGGACGTTTTACGAGGACGTGCTGGGCCTGAGCCTGTTGATGGACCATGGCTGGATCATGACGTATGGTTCGCAAGCCGAGATGAGCGTTCAAGTGAGCTTTGCGACGGAAGGCGGCTCGAACACTGCCGTGCCTGACCTTTCCATTGAAGTCGATGACGTGGATACCGCCTTCGAACGCATGTCCGGAGCAGGGTTTCCTATTGAATATGGCCCTGCCGATGAACCTTGGGGTGTCCGGCGGTTTTTCGTGCGCGACCCGTTCGGCAAGCTCATTAATATTTTGTCGCACACATAGGCGCGGGGCCACGGCAGCCATTGTAAAACCCCTGGCACCACTCCCAATCTGTTGTACAATCCTTGAGAACGGTCGTGCTTTTTTGTGCGCTGAGCTTCCTTGCGTGCAGTTATCACGGCAACCGATAAGAACAAGGAGACAGACATGGACCTGCATTACACGGCCGAGGAGATGGCCTTCCGCGACACGGTGCGCGCCTTCCTCGACACCCATTTGCCGGTGGATTTGCAGCGCAAGGTGCGCCAGCATTTGCGCCTGAACCGCGACGATTACGTGCGCTGGCACAAGATCGTCGCGCAGCAGGGCTGGGCCGCGCCGGCCTGGCCCGTCGAATATGGCGGCACGGGCTGGACGTCCGTGCAGCGCCACATCTGGGAAGACGAGTGCGCGCGCGCCGCCACGCCGCCGATCCTGCCGTTCGGCGTCAACATGGTGGCGCCCGTCATCATGGCTTTCGCCAGCGCCGAACAAAAAGCACACTACTTGCCGCGCATCCTGAACTGCGACGACTGGTGGTGCCAGGGTTACTCAGAGCCAGGCGCCGGTTCCGACCTGGCCTCGCTGAAAACCACGGCCGAGCGCGACGGCGACCATTACATCGTCAATGGCCAGAAAACCTGGACGACCCTGGGCCAGCACGCGGACATGATCTTTTGCCTGGTGCGCACGGACAGCACGGTGCGCAAGCAGGAAGGCATCAGCTTCTTGCTGATCGACATGAAAACGCCGGGCATCACCGTGCGCCCCATCATCATGCTCGATGAAGAACACGAAGTGAACGAAGTCTTCTTCGACAACGTGCGCGTGCCCGTCAGCAACCTGGTCGGCCAGGAAAACAAGGGCTGGACCTACGCCAAGTATCTGCTGGGCCACGAGCGCACGGGCATCGCCGCCGTCGGCCGCTCGAAGCGCGAGCTGACTTTCCTCAAGCAGCTGGCCATGCAGCAGAACAAGCGCGGCGCGCCGCTGCTGCACGATCCCGCTTTTGCCGCCAAGGTGGCCCATCTGGAAATCGAATTGATGGCGCTGGAAATGACGGTCTTGCGTGTCATCAGCGAAGAAGGCAAGGGACCGGGACCGCAGGCGTCGATGCTGAAGGTGCGTGGTTCGGAACTGCAGCAGCAGCTGACGGAACTGATGCTTGAAGCCATTGGTCCGCAAGCCTTGCCGTTCGACCCGGATTTTCTTGACGGCAGCGCGCCGCACGGCGCTGGCGGCGACGACCTGGCCGCGCCGCTGGCCGCGTATTACTTCAATTACCGCAAGACATCGATCTATGGCGGCTCGAATGAAATCCAGAAAAACATCATCACGCAGATGATCCTGGGCCTGTAAGCCAGAAGGAGACGACATGGACTTCCAATTTAATCAGGAACAGCAGCAATTTGCCGATGCGCTCAGGCGCTGGGTCGACAAGGATTACCCGTTTGAAACGCGCAAGCAGATCGTCCACTCGGCCACGGGTACCTCCGACCTTGCCTGGGCCACCCTGGCCGAACTGGGCATGACGGCCTTGCCGCTGCCGGCCGGCGCGGGCGGCTTCGACGGCACGGCCGTCGACATGCTGCTGGTGATGCAGGAACTGGGCCGTGGCCTGGTGGTCGAGCCCTACCTGGCTACCGTGCTGGGCGCGCGCTTCCTGAGCCTGGCCGGCGGCCACGATGCTGTGCTGGAACAGGTCGCCAGCGGCAGCCTCAAACTCGCGTGTGCGCTGGGCGAGCGCCAGTCGCGCCACGACATGCACGCTATCGCCACCACGGCCAAGGCCAGCGGCGACGGCTTCGTGCTCGACGGCGAGAAAACCGTCGTCATCCACGGCGCCCAGGCGGGCGCCTTGATCGTCTCGGCGCGCAGCAGCGGCGGCCAGATGGATACGGATGGCATTTCGCTATTCCTCGTGCCTGTCGACGCGCCCGGCGTCACCGTGCGCGACTACCGCACCATCGACGGCCAGCGCGCCGCCACCGTCACCCTCGTGCAAGTGGTGCTGGGGCAAGACGCTCTCATCGGCCAGGCGGGGCAGGGCTGGCCCGTGCTGGACGCGGCCGTGGATTACGGCGCCGCCCTGCTGTGTGCGGAAGCCGTGGGCGCCATGGACGCCATCTTTGCCGCCACCCTCGAGTACCTGAAGACGCGCCAGCAGTTCGGCGCACCGATCGGCAAGTTCCAGGCCTTGCAGCACCGCATGGCCGACATGTTCATCCACCTGGAGCAGGCGCGCTCGATGGCCATGCTGGCCGCCGCCAAGGCCGATAGCGACGATGTGGCTGAGCGCCGCCGCACGGTGTCCGCCGCCAAGGCGAGGGTGGGACTGGCCGCCACTTTTGTCGGCCAGCAAGCCGTGCAATTGCATGGCGGCATGGGAGTCACGGACGAATTGCCTGCCGCCCACCATTTCAAGCGCCTCTCCATGATCGCCCTGACCTTGGGCGACGTGGACCATCATATCGAGCGCTTTATCGCCCAGCCGGGCTTCTTGCCGACGGAGACCGCATGACCGCATCGCCTGCCACCACCCCGAAACACTGGTATTTCGAAGACTTTACGCAAGGCCTGGAAATCGACCTGGGCCAGCGCCATGTGACGGAAAAGGAAATCATCGCCTTCGCCACGGATTTCGATCCGCAGCCATTCCACGTCGACCATGACGCCGCCGAAAAGACCATTTTCAAGGGCGTCATCGCCAGCGGCTGGCATACCTGCGGCATGATGATGCGCCTGGTGGTCGATAACCTGCTCAAGCATTCGTCCAGCATGGGTTCGCCCGGCCTGGACAGCATCCGCTGGCTCAAACCCGTGCGCGCGGGCGACACCTTGCAGCTGACCTACAAGGTCAAGGAAGTGCGCCCGTCCACGTCGAAACCGGACCGCGGCATCGTCATTTCCGTGTGGAGCGTGCGAAACCAGCATGGCGAAGTGGTGACCACCGTCGAAGGCATGGGCATGTTCGGCCGCCGTCCTGCCGGAGAGCAGCATGCGTGATATCGCCGGCATCGCCGGTTTTCAAGCGCTGGCGGGGCAGCACGTGGCCGTCTCCGACTGGCTCACCATCACCCAGCAGCGCATCGACACCTTTGCCGACGCCACGGACGACCATCAGTGGATCCACATCGATACGGAACGTTGCGCGCGCGAGTCGCCGTACGGCTGCACCGTGGCACACGGCTTCCTGACGTTATCGCTGCTGCCTGCCATGTTGCAGGGCGCCTTGCACATGGCCGGCATCCGCATGGCCATCAACTACGGTTTAAACAAGGTGCGCTTTCCCGCGCCCGTCCCCGTGGGCAGCCGCCTGCGCGCGCGGCTCGACATCCTTTCCGTCGACGACTTGCTGGAAGGGGCGCAAGTGAACTGGGCCGTCACCATGGAGCGCGAAGGCGATACGAAACCCGTGTGCGTGGCGGAGTTTTTGATGCGCTGCTATCCCTGAGCGATAAGCCTGGCTCGCCGCGTAGGTCGGTGTAGGTTGGCGTAGGTCGGCGTAGGTCGGCTTAGCCCGCAGGGCGTAAGCCGACGCAAAGAGCCGATAGCCCGCCCGCTCACTCCCCCTCCGACGCGCAATACCTGTCCCGCCCCGTATGCTTGGCGCGGTACAGCAGGGCGTCGGCGGCGCGAATCAGGGCGCTCGGGTCCATGCCTTCCGTGGGCATGACGCTGGCCATGCCCAGACTGACGGTGACGTGCGGGCCGACGCTCGACCTGGCGTGGGCAATGTGCAGCGCGCGCACTTCGTCGAGGATGCGCTGGGCCACCACCTCTGCGCCGTCGCGCGTTTCCTGCGGCAGCAGGATGATGAATTCCTCGCCGCCGTAGCGCGCCAGCAGGTCGGGCGGGCGCACGGCGCAGCGGCGCAGGGCGGCGCTCACCTGTTGCAGGCACAGGTCGCCCGCCTGGTGGCCATACGTGTCGTTGTAATCCTTGAAGTGGTCGATATCGGCCATGATGAGGGCCATCGGCACGCCGTCACGCGCGCAGCGCCGCCACTCGCTGTCCATCGTGTCGTTGAAGCTGCGCCGGTTGGCCACGCCCGTCAGCGAATCCGTCAGCGACAGTTCGCGCATGGCGTCGGCTTGCCGCTTGATGGTCAGCTGGCTGCGCACGCGGGCCCGCACGACGGCCGCGTTGAACGGCTTCGTGATGAAATCGACGGCGCCCGCTTCCAGCGCCCGCGTCTCGTCTTCGGGCTGGTTCAGGGCCGTGACGAAGATGACGGGAATGGCGCTGAGGATGGCCGACTCGCGCAACGCATTGCAGACGGCATAGCCATCCATGCCGGGCATGACGGCGTCGAGCAGGATCAGGTCAGGTAGTTGATTGTGCGCGATTTCCAGCGCCTTCTCGCCGCTCAGGGCGAACAGCACGTCGTGTTCCTCGCGCAACAGCTGGTGCAGGATCTGGATGTTTTCCATGGCGTCATCGACGATGAGGATGCGCCCGTTCATGGCAAGGTTGGTCCAGCTCACTTGTTTTCCTCTCGTTTCAGCTGATCGAGCACGAGTTTTTCCGCAGCGGAAAAATTCAGGGTCTCGATCGCGTTGGCCAGCGCCAGGGCCGCTTCCCGGTCTGATTGTTGTAGGGCGGGGTGCAGGACGTGGAACTGGGCCAGCGCCTTCAGGTTATTGTTGCGGATCAGGACCAGCAGCTCGGCCAGGCCGGCGTGCAGGTCGACCGCTGCGCTGCCGGACGCGGCCTGTGCCGGCTGCCCGCGCCGCAGGGGCGAGGGCAGGGTGCGCGCCGCATCGATGACTTCGGCCATCGCCCGTTCCAGCTGTTCCAGCAAGGCGGCCGTGGTGTGCGATTGCCCTGTCTTCAGCATTTTTTCCGTCTCGGCGGCCAGGCTGGCGACATGGGCCGCGCCCAGGTTGGCCGCTACGCCGCACACGCGGTGCAGCAGCTGCGCCGCCTGCGGCGTCTGTCCGGCGGCCAGCAGGCGCCGTGCTTCCTCGACGGCGTCGCCTTGCGAATTTTCAAAGCGCTTGAGCAGCGCCAGGAAAGCGCCATAGTCGCCGCCGAAGCGGTGCAGGGCCGCCGCCAGGTCGATGCCGGGTATCGAGGCCGGCATTTCCAGCACCTCCGTGGCGCCGCCGCCTGGCTGCGCGGCGCTGCTGCCGCCAGCCTGGTGCGCCGGCACCAGCCGCGTCAGGGTCTCGATCATGTCGTCGACATCGATGGGCTTGGCCACGTGCGCATTCATGCCGCTGGCAATGGCGCGCAGGCGGTCTTCGTCCATGGCATTGGCCGTCATGGCGACGATGGGCAAGTCCGGCAAGCCCAGCGCGCGGATGGCCAGTGTGGCGTCGTAGCCGTTCATGACGGGCATCTGCAAATCCATCAGCACCACGTCCCACGCTTGCGGGCTGTGCGCCAGCATGTCGACGGCCAGCCTGCCGTTGGTGGCCACGGCCACGCGCGCGCCCGAGTGCAGCAGGATGTACTGCGCCACTTCCTGGTTGATTTCATTGTCTTCCACCAGCAGCACGCGCATGCCTTCCAGCAAGCCCGACAGGGGCGTGGACACGGGCAGCATGGATGGCGTGCTGCGGGCATTGCGTCCATCCCGCACGGCGGTGACGGCCGCCAGCAGGCGCGCTGGCGTCGCCGGTTTCGAGACGATGCCGGCCAGCATCAGGCTGTCGGCCAGCCGTTCGAGGTTTTCGCTGTCCTGGTCGGCCACCAGCATGATCACGGGCGGCAGCGCCAGGTGTTCGTCGGTGCGCGCCTCGGTGAGCATGGAAATGCCATCCATGCCCGGCATGGCCGCGTCGAGCAACACAAGATCGGCCGCCGCTTCGCCGCTGGCCTGGGCGCGCAGCAGGGCCAGGCCGGCCGCGCCGCTGTCGGCGCTGCGGCTGCGCCAGCCCTGCGCCGCGCACCAGTCTTCCAGCATGGCGCGCACGCTGGCGTTGTCGTCGATGATCAGCAGCGACAGCGCCCTGGACGCGCCCTTGCCGTGCGGCTCGGGCGGCGGCGCCACCTTGTCGAAGCGGCAGCGGAAGCGGAAGTCGGAACCCTGGCCCAGCGTGCTTTTCACGCTGAGCTGGCCGCCCATCAATTCCACCATGCGCCGGCAGATGGCCAGCCCCAGCCCCGTGCCGCCGTATTTGCGGCTGGTGCCGCTGTCGCCCTGGGAAAACGCGTCGAAGATGTGTTCCTGCTCGGCCGCGCCGATGCCGATGCCCGTGTCGCGCACGGAAAACTCGAGGGTGGCGCTGGCCGCATCCTCGGCCACCATGGCGATGGCCAGCACCACTTCGCCATGCGAGGTGAACTTGACGGCGTTGCCCATCAGGTTGATCAGGATCTGTTCCACGCGCAGGGCATCGCCGATCAGTTCGTCGGGCACGCCCGGATCGAGCACGAACACGGGCTCCACGCCGCGCGCCCAGGCGCTGCTGGCCAGCAGCACGCCAACGCTGCCCAGCATGCGTTCGAGCTGGAAGCGGCGCTGTTCCAGCACCATTTGTCCCGCCTCGATCTTGGAAAAATCGAGCACGTCGTTGACGATATGGAGCAGCGACTGCGTGGCCATCTGGATCTTGCCGACATAGCTGCGCTCGCGCCGCTCCAGCGGCGACTCTTCCAGCAGGCGCGCCAGGCCGATGATGGCGTTCATCGGCGTGCGGATTTCATGGCTCATGTTGGCGACGAATTCGCTCTTCGCCGTGCTGGCCGCCTCGGCCTTGTCGCGCGCGCGTACCATTTGCTCGTTGAGTTCGTGCAGGCGCAATTCCGTGCGCTTGAGTTCGGATACGTCCGAGGCCAGCACGAAGAAGCCGCGCACGCCGCCGCCGTCGTCGAGGTCGGGAATGTAATTGGTCCACGTATGGCACACCTGGCCCGTGGGGTCGAGCAGGTCGCGCTCGAAGCTTTGCGGCCGGCCCGCCAGCACGCCCTCGACGTGGGGCGCGTACACGTCGAACAGTTCCTGCCCCAGCAGTTCGCTCATGTGGATGCCGGCCATCTCGGCGCTGCTGCGGCCAAACCATTCATTATAGAAATTATTGGCGAAGCGGCAG
This sequence comes from Janthinobacterium sp. HH104, assembly GCF_001758715.1. Classification (NCBI taxonomy): domain Bacteria; kingdom Pseudomonadati; phylum Pseudomonadota; class Betaproteobacteria; order Burkholderiales; family Oxalobacteraceae; genus Janthinobacterium; species Janthinobacterium sp. HH104. The sequence continues at coordinate 68,868 of NZ_LRIB01000049.1, forward strand.
CGCAGATCGGCGCCCCAGTACGACACCATGCCGGGCAGGTTGTCCGTGACGGTGCGGATGAAGCGCTCGCTCTGTTCCAGGCGCAAGGTGGTGGCGTGCAGCACCTCGGTGGCGCGCTTGCGTTCAGTGATATCGATCGACACCCCCAGCACATGGCTGGCGCGCCCCGCATCGTCGCGCAACACCACCTTGCGCGTGGTGAAGTGGCGCGTCGTGCCGTCGGCCGTGTTGATCGCTTCCTGTTCGATTTCCACCATCTGCCCCGTGGCCAGCAGCTTGCGGTCGGCGCTGACGAAGGCGGACGCCTGCTGCGGCGGGAAGAAATCGTGGTCGGTCTTGCCCAGCAATTGCTCGCGCGAGCGTCCCAGGGTCAGTTCCGCGTGGCGGTTGATCATTTCAAAGCTCAGCTTGTCGGCGCGCTTGACGAAGACCATGGCCGGGATGTTTTCGATGATGGTGCCGAACAGGTGTTTCGAACGGCGAAACTCCGCTTCGCTGCGCTTGCGCTCGCTAATGTCCAGCCACAGGCCCGATACGCCCAGCAATTGCTGCTCTGGGCCGAAGATCGGGTGATACGAGACGATCCAGTGACTGAGCTGTTCGCGCTGCCGCCCGCCATGGCCTTGCAATTCGAGGTCGACGATGGGCGTTCCTGTTTCAATCACCTGGCGCACGCAGCGCTCCACCTCCATGCGCACGGCGTCGTCGAACTGCATGGCGCCCACGGGCTGGCCCAGATGCTGCGCCACGCTGGCTCCGCTGATGGCGGCCAGATAGTGGTTGATCATGACGATGCGCAAGTCCAGGCCCACGAACAGCATGCCGATGGGCGCCGTCGCGTACACGGTTTCCAGCAGGCGCGTGGATTTTTCCAGGGCCAGCGTGCGTTCGGCCACCAGGCTTTCGAGCTGCGTGCGGTGGCGCCGCAAGTCGCGTTCCAGCGCGCCCAGGGCGCCTGCCATGTCGGCCGATTCGCGGTCCGCATGGCGGTTCGAGAGCAGGGGCTTGCCCTGCGCCAGCGCGTGGATCTGCTGTGTCAGTTCCTGCAGGGTGCGGGCCAGGCGGCCGCCCACGCGCCAGGCCAGGGCAAAGCCGGCACCGAGCAGCAGGGCCAGGATGAGGGAACCAGTGACCACGGAACCCAGCAGGGCTTCGGCCACCGTGCTCGTGCGCATGGTAACGGCCACCGTCCAGGCGTCGTCGGGCGCGCGGCGAAAGCCCGTATACACGTCGAGGCCTTCCAGGGTGGTATGGCGCAGCACGCCTTCGCGCGCCTGGCGTATCTGCTCGAGCAGGGACGCCGAGCTGCGCTGGCCCACATAGCGCTGCGGCGCCAGGGTGCGCGCCACGTTGATGCCGTCGGCATTGACGATCGCCGCGCCCAAGTAGGCGGGCAGGTGCAGCTCGCGCAGCAGCAAGGGCAGGTAGTCGGGCGGGTATAGGGCCGTCAGCACATAGGCGGGCCCCTTGTCACGCGGCAAGGGCAGGTTCAGGGCCAGACGCGGCACCTCGTCCGGCGCCATCAGCAAACTGGTCAGCCGGGGCTTGCCGGAGTCGCGCGTGCGCTCCATGCTGGCGGCCCATTTCTGCGGCAAGGGGGGCGGCACCTGGCTGGCGGGCAGGGCTGTATTGACCAGCTGGCGCCCCTTGGTATCGGAGACGATGAAGGCGCTGACGGCCAGGCCCGGCTGCAGCAGGCTGCCGGCCAGGGCGCGCAGGGCGCCGATGTCGTCGGCTTGCAGGGCGGGCGAGGCGGCCAGGATGCGCGCGGCCATCTGCGCGCCGCTCAAGTCACGTTCGACGGCGGCCGTGACGGCGCGCGCCGCCTGCGCCGTTTCGCTGACGACATGGTCGCGTTCGCGCGTGTAGCTTTGCGCCACGAGCAGGAGAAACACGAGGGCCGTCGGAATGACCCAGGCAAGCACCAGCCATGAAATTCTTGAGCGTATCGAAGGCAAATCTTGCACCCGGAAAGCTCCCAGAATGGATGAGTCGACAGGCAGGCTCACGCTGGCGCTGGCTGACCTTGAATGAAAAGATGCTAGACGAAATTGATTGTTCTGACAAGCCTAGTTTCTGGAATGGAAAAAAGGTTGCGCAAGGCATACAGAGGAGGGTGACGCCCATCCCGCCGTGGCGGCGGGATGGCAAGGAAACTTACGGGACGACGGTCAGCACGTCGACGTCGATTTCCGGGCTTTCCATGAAATCTTTTTCCACTTCGCCACGGATTTCCACGCGGGTCCTGGCGTCGATCTTGCGGTTCATGAAGACCTTGTCGTCGATGTCCACGCGGATCTCCGCCGTGCCGTCGGAGAAGGTATATTTCTCGTTGCCCACTTTGCGCAGCAGATTGCCGCGCAGTACGACGGCCTGGTCGTCGACGGGATTTTTCAGGATGGCGGCCACACTGGCGGGCGCGGCCGGGCCGGCCGTCGGTCCCACGTATTGGGCTTGCGCGCTGCCGGCCAGCGCGGCGCAGGCGGCCAGGGAGACGATGAGTGTGCGGTGCATTGGCATGGTATTCCTTTGATAGTGACTGGTGGCTCAGAAAAATACGGCGGTGCGGGGAATGATAGCACCGGCATTGCCATAGGGCATGTTCGCCCGGACGCTGCCCGTGCTGGCCACGCCATCGTCGAGTTTGCTGTCGATCTGCTCGGCGTAGCTTTCGGGCAGGTTGTCAAAACGGATGCCGTTGCCGGCCCGGCCGCCCACTTCGTCGTTGTACAGGTAGACGGCGCCGCCCTGGGCGCTGGTCATGAATTGTGAGGTGCCGTTGAACGAGCCTGTGATGAAGCCGCCCAGCGCCAGGTGCTGCGGCGCCAGGGTGAATTCGCGCGGCTGGCCGTCGCCGATCTGGCCATCGCCATTGCCGTTGCCGGCCGAATTGGGCACATGCACGGTGCCCTGGATATCGTCGCCGGGCAGGGCGCGGAACTTGTCCTGATAGGCGTTGACGGCGGCCGTCAGCGCATTCGACTGCTGGATGATGTTTTTCACCTTGGCGCTGTCGATCAAGCCTTGTCCCTTGAGCACGCCACCGAGCAGCAAGCCGATGATGACCAGGACGATGGCGATTTCTACGAGCGTAAAGCCGTGCTGGCGGCGTGGGAGCATGGGATTTCCTTGGAAAAAAGTGCTGGTGCTGGGTATGGCAGCTTCAGGATCGCAGTTTACTGCAATGGCGCCGCGCGCGCATGGCATTTCGGACGGCGGCTCATGGCGCCGCCTGTTTCTTTTTGGCCAGTTCGTCGAGCTTGCGCGCGAGGAAAGCGAGCTCGTGCGGGTCGCTGATCTGGCCGCTGGCGATCAGGCCGCCGATCACCAGGCGGGCACCATCGAGCTGGTCCATGTCTTCCAGGATGAACGCTTCCATCTCGCGCACCCACGGCGGCACGTGCGGCCCCGTCGCCAGCTGGCGCAGTGCGCGCGCATAGCCGAGCGCCAGCGGCAGGTCGTGCAGCTGGTGCTTCGCCACCAGCACCGCCTGCGCCATGGCGGGCCAGCGCTGCTGCGGGTCGGCCGCGAAGCTGGCGGCGACAAAGGCCAGCATGCGCCGCGCGCGCTGCGGATCGGCCACGCCCGCATACACTTCGCTGGCGGCCACCAGCGCGTAGCGGCTGCGCGGGTCGAGCGTTTGCGCCGTCTCCAGCCAGCTGGCCAGGCGGTCATAGTCGAGCGCGCGCCACGGCAGGCTGACGCCGGGCTGGTCCTCGAACGATTGCAGGTACAGCAGCATGGCCTTCGACATGGCCAGCGGTTCGCCCAGGCTGGCCAGGCGCGCCACGCCAGGTGGCGGCGCGGCGGGCAGGGGCCGCGCCTGTGCGGGGGCGTGCTGCTGCGCCAGGCGCCAGCCCAGCTGCAGCAGCAGGCAGGCCGCCAGCAGCCAGCACAGGGGGCGCGGCACGCTGCTCCAGGGACGCTGGGCGGCGGCCATCAGATGTTCCTGCGGTAAAAATCGCACAGCGCGCAGCTGGCCAGCAAGGCCACATAGATGGCCGTTTGCGCCGCCACGCCGGCCAGGGCTTGCCAGTCGCCGGTGGCGTACAGCAGCCACTCCGTGCGCGTAAACGCGTCGAGGCGGGGCAGCAGCAGGGCCAGCATGTCGATGGCGCCGGCCGTGGCCCGCTGCGGCCAGGAGTCGCCCGCCTGCGGGCCGTGCGCCAGCAGTTGCAGGCTGCCCAGCATGCGCGCCAGCACATAGAAGCCGCCCGTGGCGGCCAGCGCCGGCAGGGCCTGCTGCAGGCTGGCCGCGCACAGCAGGCTGAAGGCGGCGACGATCCACAGTTCGCCCAGCAGGGACAGCGCCCACAGCGCGCTTTGCGCGGGCGCGGCGAACAGCGCCATCAACAGGCCGAACAGCACGGCGGGCACGGCCGCCAGCGCCCCGTAGCCCAGCAGTTTGCCCAGCAGGTAGGCCGCGCGCGGCATGGGTAGCGCCAGCAGCAATTCCAGGCCCCGGTCGGCCGCTTCGCGCGCCATGCTGGTGATGATGAACGTGGCCAGCAGGAAGACGCTGGCCAGGCGCAGGGTGGCCGCGAGCAGGGACGTTTGCACGGCGCCGCTTTCCGTCAGCGCCAGTTGCTGCAGGAAGCCGGCCAGGCCGGCGCAAGCGCAGGCCACCAGCACGAACAGCCACGGCAGGCGGCTGCGCAGCGCTTCGAGCAGCGTATAGCGGGCGATGGTGAACGAGGGCAAGAGCATGCGCATCAGCGGGGCAGCCTTTGCGCCGCCACCATGCGGTTGAACAGGATGTTGGGCGACAGCCAGACGATGATATCGTCGAACTCGCCGCCCGGCTGCTGCGGGCCGCTGGCGGCGCGGCTGATGAAGGTGGTGGCGTTCGATGCATTGTTGCGCTCGTCGACATTGTTACTGAAAGGCACAGCCTGGCGCTGGCCCTGCACGCCCGTGGCGCCAAAGCCGTTTTTCCCATGCGACATGATCATGGCGGGGATGTCCCGCAAGGCCGTCGCCTGCAGCAGCGCGCCGCCGTTGCGCGTGACGATGCTGATGTCGCGCGGCGTGCCCAGGTTGAACTGCTGCTCGCTGTCGCTGAAGGCCGGCGTGACGCTGTAGCGGAACAGATTGTTCCAGCTGTCGCCCTGGCGCAGCCCCAGGGTGGCCCAGGGCAGGAAGCCCGCGCGTTTTTCGCCCGTGCAGCGCGTGCCGCGCCGGTCTTCCAGGCCGCTCATTGCGGAAATGGCGGGACACGGCAGATAGCCGTAGCGCAGCGCGTAGCCCGTCAGCGCTTCCTTCGCTTCATTGAGCGCCTGCTGCGTCTCGGCCACCTTGCGCTGTTCCAGTTGCACCGTCAACGGCGTGACCAGGCCGCCTATCATCAGGCCGACGATGACGAGCACGATGGCGATCTCGATCAGGGAAAAGCCGCCCTGGCGGCGCGGATGGCGGGCGCTCATGGCAGGTTGCGCGCGGCGCGCATGCGTTGGTACAGGGTAGGCAAGGTAATCCAGGTGAGCATGTCGTCAAAGGCGCCGCCGGGCAGCGCGGCAAGTCCGGTGGCGGGGCGGGTGATGAAGCTGCGGCTGGCGCTGTCGTTGGCCGCTTCATCGATATTGCCGCGCGCCGTATTGATCTGCGGCACGCCGCTGGCGGCCGTGCCATAGTGATCCTTGCCTTGCGAGAACAGCACGACGGGCAGGCATTGGGCGCTGACGTCGCACTGCTCCTGTCCCGCCACGAAGGCGAAGGTGCCGCGGCCGTCGCGCGTGAGCACGACTCTGTTGGCGACGGCGGAAAACGAGACGATGGGCGCGCGCGCCATTTCCGGCGTGACGCTGTAGCGCAGCAGCTTGCCCCAGGCATCCACGCCGTCCACGCCCAGCGCGACCCACGGCAAAAAGCCGCTGCACTCGGTATCGCTGGCGCAGTCGGCGGCCCGTTCGCGCCCGTCGAGGGCGGAGGCGGCCGGACGGGGCAGGCGGCCATTGGCCGCCGCAAAGCCCAGCAAGGCGTCGCGCGCCTGCGCCAGGGCGGCCAGGGTGCGCTGCTGGCGTTCGGCTTCGCCCGTGTTGCGCCCGAATGCGCTGATCAGCAGGCTGGCCGTGCCCAGGCCCAGCACGGCCACCAGCAGCAACAGGGCGGCGCCGCGCTGGCGACGAAGTTGACGATGCGCTTGGCGCGGCGTCATGGCGGCGCCTCGGTGACCGTGCCGCTGGCCGGATCGTAGCGCTGGCCGGGTTTGAGCAGCAGCACCTGGCCGTTCGACAGGCGCAAGGTCAGGGTGCCGGGCGTGCCCGACTTGTCGCGCGCGAGGTGGTTGTGCGGCTCGTTCTGCGCTTCCTGGTTCAGCCAGACGGTGGTGCGGCCGCTGCTGCGCTGTACCACGCCATTCAATTCCACGGGCGGTGCGGGCGGCGGTGGCGGCGGCGGGGACGGCGGTGCCGCCAGGGCCGGATCGGGCGCCGGCGGGCCGTAGCGCTGCGCGTCGAGCTGGGCGCGCTGCTCGGGCGACAGGAACAAGCGCCCCAGCTGCGGTGGCTGCGCCTGGGCCGTGAGCGCGGCGCCAGCCAGCAGCGCACACAGGACGAGGGTGCGCTTCATGGCCGCCCCGGCACGGGCGTGCTGCCCAGGGTCAGCCACAGCAGCTCGCATTCGGCGCCCAAGGTAGGCGCCGCCCCGCTCGCACCGCCGCTGCCTGGCCCGGCGCCGGCCGTGGCATGGCGCTTGAGCGTGCAATCCTGCACGGCGAAATAGCCGGCCTGGCGCAAATCGTCCAGCAGGTTCAGCAAATCCATCTCGTGCAGCAAATCCATCTGCAGGCGCATGCGGCTGCCACGCAAATGATATTGCCCCATCACCATGGGCAATGGCACTTGCAGCCCTTGCTGCGGGCTGATGTCATAGCTGATCGGCAGCAGTTTGCGCTGTTCCTGACTGCGGCGGATGGCGTCGATCCAGGCGAGGCGGTTTTCCTCGCCGATCAGGCCGCGCTGGCGCAAGGCGAGGAATCGCGGTTCGTAGGCGCGGATTTCCTGCTTCTCCGCTTCCACGTGGTTGAACAACATGGCGGCCGCCGAACGCGTGCGCTGGGCCAGGTCCAGCTGCTGCGCCTCGCGTTCGCGGTAGGCGATGCTCAGGCTCAGCAGCACCAGGCTGGCCAGCATGGTCAGGGTAAAGCACAGCAGGGCGCGGCGTATCAGGTGCAGTTCGCCCAGCCAGGCGGGCAGGGCGCGCGCGGGCGTGCTGGTCCGCTGCATGCCGGGCAGGGGCGGCTGCTTGACGGGGCCGCTCATGGCTGCCACGCGAGCAAGAGGGTGAAGCGGGCCTGGCTGGCTGGCGCCGGCACGGCGCTCTTGCCGGACAGGGCCGCGCTGGGGCGCAGGTCGAGCGGCGTTTCCTCGATCGTCACCTGCAAGCCCGGCTGGCGCGCCAGGGTTTGCGCGAAGGCCGTGATGGCGGCCAGGGCCGCGCGGTAATCGTTGTTCGGCATGGCCACGTCCGCTTCCAGGCGCAGCGCCTGCGGCGGCGCGACGGGAATGCCGGCCAGGGCACTGCCGGTCGTCCCGCCCGTACTTTGTTGCTGTTGCTGCTGCTGTTGCGGTGGCTGATTGCCGGCCACGCGCGCGGGCGCCTGGCCCGCATGCCAGTGCAGCTGGCCGAGCGCCACCTGCGGCGCCTGGTCCAGCGCGGCGCTCAGCATGCCCAGCAGCCGCCCCGGCTCCGGCGCCTGGCTGGCGATCATGTGGCCCAGGGTCACGGCCACTTTCATGTTCTGCGTCTTGGCCGGCGCCGGCGGCTGGGTCGACATGACGCTGCGGTAGCGCTCCTGGTAGGACGCCGTTTCCTGCGCCAGACGCTGGATGGCGGCCCCGTCGGCTATGCCGCCGAGCAAGTTAATCGCGCACCACAGGGCTGCCGACGCGCCGATCAGCGTGCTGGCGCCATACAGCGTCTTGCGCGCGCGCTGGAAGTGGTAGTAGCGGGCCAGCGCTCCTGGCGGATAGTGGCTGGACGGCGGATGCTTGCCCAACAAGGTCAGCAGCAATTCATCGGTCAGCGCCGGCGTCTTGCGCAAGCCCACTCTTTCGGCGGCCAGCTGCAGGTCGATGAAGTGGTAAGCCACTTCGACGCCGTTGTCGCACAGCAGTTCGAGCTTGGCGATCTGCGCGGCTGGCGCCAGGATGACGGTATTCAGGACGTCGCCGCGCGCCAGCATGCGCGTGCTGGTCAGAAATTGCCGCGTCTTTTCCGTTTCCAGCGCAATATTCACGGCCACGCCGTCGAGTGCGATGGTGGCCGTCTGGCGCGAAAAGCGCAGCTGGCCCTTTTCATAGTAGCTTTGCCGCAAGCCTCCCGACTGCTGCGTCACGAGCAGCAAGTGTTCATGCGCGATCGACAGCTTTTTGACCAGCGCGATACTGAGCAGGCTGGTCGAATAGATGCCGGCCACGGGCACGCGCAGGTGCTCGAGCGCCTCCGTCCACGGCTGCAGCAAGGATGGGTTGGTCAGGGCGAAGAACAGCACCTGGTCGTCGTGGCGGCCCGTGCTTTCACGGCCCAGCAGGGTGCTGCCCCGGTAGGGCGTATCGCGGTGCAGTTGCTGCTTGCGCCGCTCCAGCAAGGCTCGGCCCGCCTTGCCGCGCACGTGGGGCAGCAGCTGGCGCTGGAAATCCTCTTCGATCAAGTCCGTCAGCAGGTAGGCGGGCACGTCGAGGCGGTGCGCCTGCGGGTCTTCCAGCCACGCGGCGAAACCGTCCAGCCCTGCCGCGCTGGCGGGAAAGGCCTGGCCCTGGCCCAGCACGCCGTGGTCCCAGTCGTAGGCGCACAGGGCGTCGCTGGTGATGTAGAGTAATTGTTTGCGGAACACGGCGGCCTCAGGTCTTGATTGTACTGATGGTGTCGTAGATCGGCCCCAGCACCGACAGCATGATCCAGCCCAGCAGCAGGCCCAGGATGACCGTCATGGTCGGCTCGATCATGGCTTGCACTTTTTCAATCAATTCCTTCACTTCACGGTTGTAAAAGTAACTGACATTGCGCAAGGCCGTGTCCAGCGATCCCGTGGCCTCGCCCACCTTCAGCATGCGGATCACGAGCGGCGGGAAGATGCCCGTGTGCTGGAAGGCGGCCGTCACGCCGTAACCCTCGCTGATCAGCTGGGCGGCGCGGCGCAGGCCCGCCGCCACCACCTGGTTGCCGGCGATGCCTTCGGACAGGCGGATGCATTCGAGTATCGTGATGCCGGAAGCATACATCAGGGCGAAAAACGTGGCGAAGCGGGCCAGGATGATCTTGTGCAGCACGGGTCCGACCAGCCACAGCCGCAGCTTCAAGCCATCCCAGGCATAGCGGGCCGTCTCGCTGCGGCGGATGAGCGCGCGCAGCCCGAAGAACAGCAGCACGGGCAAGGCCAGCAGCACATACCAGTAATTGATGAAGACATTCGACACGGCAATCAGCACGCGCGTGTGCAGCGGCAGCTCGCCGCCCATGTTGCGAATGAACGCCGTCAGTTGGGGGACCAGATAAATCATCAGGAAAAACGTCACGGCCGCCACGACGATGGCCACGATGACCGGGTACATGATGATCTTGCGCGTCTGCGAGGCCAGCTCGTCCTGCCATTTCAGACTTTCCGACAGGTTCTTGAAGACTTCGGCGATCTTGCCGCTCTGTTCGCCCGCCAGTATCAGGCTGGTGAACGTGGCGTCGAAGATGTCGCCATGCTGGGCCAGCGCGCCCGACAGGGGCAGGCCGCCTTCGATGCTTTCGATCAGATCCGTGACGACTTCGCGCAGGCGCGGGTGGTCCGTGCTTTCGCGCAAGTCGTTCAAGCCATCCAGGATGGGCACGCCCGCGCCCGTCAATTGCTCCATGTGGAAGCAGAAATTGATCAGGTCGCGGCGGTGGATGACCCGCTTGCCCAGCAGCACCAGATACTGGCCCGTGATCTTGCAGTCGATCAAGTCGAGCTGCATGCGGTGCAGGCGCGCTTCCAGGTCCGGCACGTTGGCCGCCTCCATGCTGCCGGGAATCAATGTGCCGGCGGCATCCATGGCGCGGTAGACATATTGCGCCATCAGGCCAGCCTTTCCGTCAGGTCGACCACGCGGCCCACTTCTTCCAGCGTGGTGACGCCTTCCATCACGCGGCGCATGCCGTCGTCGACGAGGCCCTTGAAGCCGCCCGCGCGCGCCGCGTTCTTCAATTCGCGCGAACTGGCGCGGCGCGCCGTCAATTCATCGAGTTCGGCCGTCATCTTGAGGATTTCCATGATGGCCAGGCGGCCCTTGTAGCCCTGGTGCGCGCAGCGCTCGCAACCGACGGCGCGGCAGATGGACACGGGCGCATCGGTTGCCGCCAGGCCCAGCAGGCGGCGCTCGACGTCGTCGGCGATCACGGTTTCCTTGCAGTGCGGACACAATCGACGCACGAGGCGCTGCGCCACGATGCCGATGATGTTGCCGGCCATGATATCGGGCAGGATGCCGATATCGAGCAGGCGCGAGATGGAGCCGATGGACGAGTTCGTGTGTAAGGTGGAATACACCTGGTGCCCCGTCATGGCGGCGGCAAAGGCCATTTCCGCCGTTTCGCGGTCGCGGATCTCGCCAACCAGGATGATGTCCGGGTCTTGCCGCATCATCGAGCGGATGCCGTCGGCAAAGCCCAGCTTGACGGATTCGTTGACGGAGGTCTGGCGTATCATGTTCATCGGATACTCGACCGGATCCTCCAAGGTCATGATGTTGACGCTTTCCGTATTGATGTGATTGATGATCGAATACAGGGTCGTGGTCTTGCCGCTGCCCGTCGGGCCCGTCACGAGGATCACGCCGTCGGGACGCGCGATCATGAGTTTCAGCAAGTTCAGTTCCGCCTCGGCCAGGCCCAGGGCATCGAGTGGCACGATGCCTTTCTGGCGGTCCAGCACGCGCAGCACGAAGTTTTCGCCATGCGTGGTGGGCTGCGCCGACGCCCGGAAGTCGATTTGCCGCCCGGAAAACTTGATGCTGATGCGCCCATCCTGCGGCGCGCGCGCCTCGGCGATATTCATGTTCGACATCACCTTCAGGCGCACGGCCATGGCCGGCCAGTACGATTTGTGCAGGCTGCGGATTTGCCGCAGGATGCCGTCGATGCGGTAGCGGATGCGCAGGAACGACTGCTCCGGCTCGAAATGGATGTCCGAGGCGCCGTTCTGCACGGCATCGGCCAGCAGCGCATCGATCAGGCGCACCATGGGCTGGCTGTACTCGTCCGACGGCGAGGCCATGCTTTGATAGCTGACTTCGCCCGTTTCGATTTCGTGCAGGATGCCGTCGATCGACAATTCAAAGCCATAGTACTGGTCGATGGCGCGCGAAATGTCCGACTCGTTGACGAGCACGGTGGAAATCGTGATGCCCTTGACCAGCATGGCGCTGATCTGGTCGAGCGCGACGATGTTGCTCGTGTCGGCCATGGCCAGGATCAGATTGTCCGCCTGCCGCTCATACACGATGGGGAAGACGCGGTAGCGCTTGGCCACGTCCTTCGGGATCAGTTTCAGGGCGATGGCGTCGACCACCAGGCTCGACAGGTCCGCGCTGACCTGTTTCAGGTTTTCGCTGAGCGCTTCTCGCACGGTGGCTTCCGTAACGAAACCGAGCGTGATCAGCAGCTTGCCCAGCGGTTCGCTGCTGCGCCGCTGCTCGATCAGGGCGATGCGCAGCTGGTCTTCGCTGATCACGCCTTTCTGGATCAGCAATTTGCCCAGCGGAAGTTTTGCCTGTTCTGCCATGTAGTGCTTATTCCTGACGGGGTGTGATGGTGGCCGGCTCGGCCAGTTCGCGCAAGCGCGTTTGCACGACGGCCTGGTCGAACGCGGCCGGCGTGGTTTGCGCCAGGGTCAAGGCGCGCTGGTAATAGGTGGCGGCTAGTTTCGGCTGGTTCAGCCGGTCCAGGCCCACGGCCAGGTTGAAGGCATAGTCGGGATTGCCGGGCGCGGCGCTGTAGGCGCGGAAGAATTGCTGCTGCGCTTCGTTCCAGCGGCGCTGCTTGGCGTACACATTGCCCAGTGCAAACAGCACGGGGCCGCTGTCGGGGGTACGCGCCAGGATGGCTTTCAGTTTTGCCTCGCTCTGCACGACGTCGCCCTGGCGCAGGCCGATCAGGCCGGCCAGCGCTACGCCATCATCGGGATTGATTTCCAGCAAACGTACGTACAGCGACGCCGCCTGCGCGCCCTGGTTCTCGCGCTGGGCCACGGCTGCCAGGCCCAGCAGCGCATCGCGGTTGTTGGCGTCCTGCTGCAGCACGCTTTCATATTGCTGGCGCGCCGCGCCCAGCTGGCCTCCGTTGAAAGCCTGGTAGGCTTGCTGCACGCCGGGGTTGATCTGCGGCGCCGTATCGTTGCGTACTACCTGTATCTGGCTGTTGTCGGGCGCGGCCACCGGTGGCAGGCTGGGCGGAGCAGGCGGCTGCAGTTGCGCCAGCTGGGCGGCCACGGCCGCTTGCGCGGCGGCTTGTATCATCGCCTGCTGTTCCGCTGCGCCGGCCGGCTGGCGCTGTTCGCGCGGCATGTCCTGCGGCAGCGGTGCGGGCGCCGTGGCATCCGGCAGGGCGCCGCCGGCCCCGGGCAGCACCACGATGGGCCCGGCAACGCCGGACGTGCCCGGGGCGTCCGTCAGCGGCATGGGTACGCCGGGCAGGTTGGCGCCCGCGCCGGGGCTGCTGCTGGCGCGCCAGTACCAGTACGCCATGGAGCCGGCCACCAGCAGCAGGATCGCCAGCAGCACGGCCAGGCGCACGGTGGCCGGGTCGACGCTGATGGGACCGGTGGGACCTTTCGGCGGCGGATTGCTGCGGCTGGCGCGTGGCTTGGCGGGCGGCGGTTCCGGACGGGCGCGTGGTGGCTCGGGGGGCGGGCCGGCTTGCGGACCGGGCTGGGCGCTACTCGACTCGGGCTGCGGCGCCGGAGCGTCCGGCAGCGGTTCCAGGCGCAGGGTGCTTGCCGGCTGCACGGGCGGTGGCGCAACCGGCGCGGGACGGGGCGGCGGGGCGTCGGCCGGCGCCAGTTCCAGCACCTGGTCGTAGGCTTCGGACGGCTTTTCCAGTTCCTCGTCGGAAAGGCTGTTCTGCTTGGCGCGCTCGGCTTTCTTGAGCGCCTGCATCAGCAAGCTCATGGGACGTCTCCCTGCAGGCGTGCCTGCGGCTGGACGGCGGGCGCCGGCGGGAGCTGGGGCGGAACACCAATTGGAGG
>NZ_LRIB01000050.1:0-117828 GCF_001758715.1 Janthinobacterium sp. HH104
TGGTGCGGCCCGCCGTCGCGTACAGCATGGTGGCGACGGCACCGAACGACAGCCAGAAACCGGGCCACAGCACGGCCCACGGATCGAGCAGCACGACGACGCCCAGCGCCAGGCACAGGATATGGACGATGCTGGTGATGCGTCCCAGCCACAGGGCCAGCGCCACCACCAGCAACATATATAGAGTGCGCTGCGCTGGCACGCCGAAGCCGGCCAGCAGCACATAAAGAAAGGCCGCCAGCGCGCCAGCCAGCGCCGCCACCTTTTGCGCCGGCAGCCGCAAGGGCAGCTGCCAGTCGGTAAAGAATGAGCGGCGCCACAGCGCACCCGCGCCCAAGGCGAACAGTCCTGCGATCATGGTGATGTGCAAGCCGGAAATCGAAATCAGATGGCTGACGCCCGTGCGGTTGAACACTTGCCAGTCGGACTGAGGAATGGCACGCTGGTCGCCCACCACCAGCGCCACGATCACGCCCGCATACTGCTTGCCTTCCAGGCTGCGGGCGATGCGCGCGCGCAGCGCTGCGCGGCTGGCCTCCACCACGTTGCCGAAGCCGGGCACGAAGGCGACCAGGCGCGCATTGGGCGTATCGGCGCGCGGCTGCGGCCGCACGTAGCCCGTGGCGCGCACGCCCTGCTCCAGCAGCCACGCCTCGTAATCGAAACCCATGGGATTCGCATTGCCGTGCGGACGCTGCAGCCGCACCGTGAGGCGCCAGCGCTCGCCCGGCTGCACGTCGCCCACGGCGTTCGTCACTGCATCGCGAAAACCCGCGTACCAGGACAGGGCGATCAAGGGCGGCACCTTCGCCCCAACCGCCTTTTCCACGGCAAAGTTGAAGCGCACGCCCTGCTCGAAGCGGTAGGGCAAGCTGGCGATGGTGCCCGTAACAACAATGTCCTGCCCTTCGTCAGCCAGTGCCAATTGCGGCGCCATGGCCGCCTGGGCCAGCCACGCGGCCCAGTAAAAGCCGAGGCCTACGCCAGCGGCGAGCGCAACAACGCAGCGCCAGCGCGCGTGGCGGCGCAGCGCCAGACTAGCCGTCAACCCTGCACCAGCAATCACCCACAGCAGCGTGCCCGCCTGCACAGGCAAGCTTGCCTGCGTCTGCAACCAGGCGGCGCCAGCGGCAAAGCCGAGTATCAGGGTGCGCATAGGGAGGCAGAATCAAGACAGAATCAGCTCGCGGCGAAAAGGGCTCAGCTACTGTGATCGCTTTCGACTGTTTGCCATCTGATCTGGCGCAATGATGCCAAGGATAGAAGTTCAGCACACCATCCGGCACCACCGCAGGCGAAACTTCCCCCATGCTAAGATGGCCATCCGGCGTTCAGGCGCCACGAATTAGCGGATCTGGCATGACCCCACTGACAGCGGCCGAAACCTATTTGCAAGACTTTCACCAAAGACAAGTCGGCGCGACCAGCGCCGCGTTTGCCCACCTGCCGGCCAGTTCGCCTGCCGGGAGTTGGGCTTCGTCCTACGAAGTGTTGACCAGCCTGATACCGGCCGTGGACACGCCCTTGACCGTACTCGACCTCGCCTGCGGCGACGGCCATCTGCTGGGTTTGCTGGCAGCGCGGCAACAGGCGCAGCTGCAACTGCTCGGCGTCGACATGAGCCAGGGTGAACTGGCTGCCGCGCGCGCCGTCCTGCCCCCGTCCGTGCGGCTGCTGCATGGCCGCGGCCAGACGCTGGAACTGCCATCGGCCAGCGTCGATTATCTCGTCTCGCACATGGCGCTGATGCTGATGGACGACATCGAACAAGTCGTGCGCGAAATGCGCCGCGTGCTGCGTCCCAATGGCCAGTTCGCGGCCATCGTCGGCCGCACTTTCTTGCTGGGCGAAGTGAACGACGTTTTCATGCACGTGTTCAAGCCCATCGCCAGCACCGAACTGCCGCCGCTACGCTTTGGTGACCGGCGCACGGGCTCCGAAGCGGGCTGGCGAGAGCTGCTCGATGGCGCGTTTGCGGACGTCGAATTCGACGACATCGACGTACCATGGACGCCCACGCCGGGCGAACTGTGGACGGCCCTGCTGGACACCTACGATATCGACCGCCTGGACGACGGCGCCAGACAGCGCCTGCGCAACGCATTCCTGGATGCCGTGGCGCCGCTGCAAACCGGTGACGGCTTGATCGCCACCGGCTGGGGGCTACGCGCCGTACGCGCTCGAGCGGCCTGAACTGCCATCGTCGCCAGTGACTGCCGGCGTCACCGGCAACAGGCCGCGATAGTGGCTGCCACGGCGCGCAGCACTGCTACTGTCCATTGCAGGTTTGCTGGCAAGCGGACCGTTCGGCGTTGCACTCTGCTTGAGCGGTACCGCCAGCAATGCAAGCACGCCATTCGGCAGCACAAGCGCTAGCGCAGCTTGCAAAGGCTGGCGTCGCGGTCACAGCCAAACCAAGGCCTGACGCAAAAAGAAATGCAGCGAGCTTTTTATTCATGGTGTTCTCCAAAGTTGGATGGCTGATGAATCCCTGCGCGCGCCATCGACTGGCGCAGGGCCACATACACAAGTATGTCGGGTGTCATCGCAAGCTGGCCGTGCGTCAGCGCGAAGTGAAAAGTCCTGCGGCCGCCAGCGAATACTGGAGCACCGCCAAATCAAAGCCGTTCATATAAACGCGGCGTTCCCCAGCCAATAACCAGACCAGCAGCCAGAATAATGCCGTGGATCGCCGTCAATTTCCGATATGTTGAAAACATGCGAAAATTCCCCTCGCGAAATCTGAGGTCATGATCAGCCCGCCATTATTAATTGTCAAGACAATTCAATTCATTTCGTACTATCGAATAATTTCTCGCGCAATGAAAAATACGGTCGCAATAAAATCGATAGAATGGGAAGGTTCGCTCAGTCATGCCGGCTGCTGCTGGCGCATGGGAGCGCGACGACAACGACTCACTGCCTGGCAGACGCAAGAAAACAATCTGCTCGTGATACGAATATCATCACTGTGGATATCAATAGAAACTTACTCTTTGTCATTATCGGCAGTTAAATCTTCATAATCAAATTCACAGAATAAAACAAACTTAATAAAAATACATTCGCGAAATTTCCAAGCGAATAAAATTCATAAAAGAAACTGATAAACACAAAGAACCAGATACCACGCTCCGTGTTCAAGCAAATTGAATTCGACACAATGGAAGCGCCGCGCTGAATTCCAATCAGTTTTTTATCCGGGCCGGGGAATCAGCACTTTAAGAATCAGCGCTCCTGCCACAGCCACTCCGTGCGCCGCAAAAAATCTTTGCCCGGCGCACGGTATAATCGGCCTCGCTTACTTCAACACCCAGGCACGACATGACTTCCTCCCCGCTTCCTCCCGATACATCCACCGACATCTCCGACAGCAGCGACGACAATAACGACGCTACCCTCGTCGCGGAACTGGGGGAGCTGGCCGAGCATATCCGCCTCGTCAAGATGGAAGGCCGCGTCTTCGTGCGCTTTTCCGGCGTGGTCAAGGCGGGTCACCTGGTGGTGCCGTATGCGTTGGTGCCGGCACAGGGCGTGCTGGCGCGGCCGGCCAAGTGGCGCAAGATGGACCGCGAGGCCAAGCTGGCCCTGGTGCGCGAACGGGCCAGCGCGGCCGTGTTCGAGGAGCTGCGCCAGCACGTGATCGATTTCGTCGCCGATATCGCGGGCCTGAGCGAGGATGTGGACACGGACCCGATGGTCTTCCTGCACCCCCTGGCCGACATGCAGACGTCCGAGCCTGCCGGCATGGTGTTCGACCGTATCCGCCAGCGCTTCCATCACGCCATCGAACGCCAGCAGGAAGAGCAGCACGCGGCGCGCACGCGCCAGAGCATCAACCTGGCCGAATACCCCGCCTCGTTCGAGATGGCGCGTCGCCTGCCGCGCCGCTTCATCGCGCTGCTGGGTCCCACCAATTCCGGCAAGACGCACCGCGCCATGGAAGCGCTGGTCAAGGCAAAGAGCGGCATCTACCTGGCGCCCTTGCGATTGCTGGCCCTGGAAAACTACGAGCGCCTGCAGGAAGCGGCGCCGCACGGCAAACCGCTGGCTGTGAGCCTGATCACGGGCGAGGAACGCCGGGTCGTCGACGGCGCCACGCACGTGGCCAGCACGGTGGAAATGCTGGACACGAAAACCGTCGTCGAAGTAGCCGTCATCGATGAAATCCAGATGCTGGCCGACCCTGATCGGGGTGCCGCGTGGACGGCGGCCGTGTGCGGCGCGCCGGCCCACACCGTGTATCTGGTAGGAGCTCCCGAAGCGCGGCGCGCCATTGAGGCGCTGGCCGAGCGCCTCGAATGCCCGCTGGAAGTGCACGTATTAAAACGCATGGCGCCCTTGTCGATGGAGCCGACGGCCGTGCGCAAGGTGCGCAACCTGCGCCGCGGCGACGCCGTCATCGCCTTTTCGCGCCGCGAAGTGCTGATGTGGCGCGACATGATCACGGAAACGGGGCTGTCGGTGGCCACCGTCTACGGCAACCTGTCGCCCGAAGTGCGGCGCGCGCAGGCGCAGCGCTTCCGCGACGGCACGGCCGATATCGTTGTCGGCACGGATGCGCTGGCGATGGGACTGAACATGCCGATCGCGCGCATCGTGATGACCACCTGCGTCAAATACAATGGCCGCGAAGAGGAAGAGATTTCGGCCGCGCTGGCGCGCCAGATCGCCGGGCGCGCGGGCCGCTACGGCGTGCATGAAGAGGGCCTGGTGGCCGGCTACGACAACGAAACACATGAAGTGATGCGCGCCCTGCTGAAGGAAAAGCTGCACCCGCTGAACACGAGCGGCTTTGCCGTGGCGCCGTCGCTCGAGCATCTGCACCGCATTTCATCGGTGACGGGCGAACTGTCGCTGTCAAAACTGCTGCGCCGCTTCATCCACAATATCGACGTGCCGGACGGCTTCTTCTTCCCCCGCATCACGGAAGACCAGAAGGAGCGCGCTGTCTGGCTCGACACCCTGCCCCTGTCCGTGGCCGACAAGTTCACTCTGTCGCTGGTGCCGATATCGAGCAAGGTGCCGTCCTTGCAAACGGCGTGGGAACACTGGGCGAAGAATCTGTCGCAGGGAAAAGTCAGCACCTTGCGCCAGCATGCGTACGGCGGCGGCACGCAGAATCTGCAGCAGGTGGAAGACACTTGCCGCTACTACTCGGCGTATGCGTGGCTCAGCTACCGCCTGCCCGAATTCTTCCCCGATATCGCCGTAGTGCAAAACCTGTCGCGCGATGCGTCGGAACGGGTCGATTCCATCCTGCGCGCGCACAATGCAGCATCGCGCGGACGCTCGAAGAAATTCAGGTAAACGTCAACGGAGTGGCCAGAACCAGACCTCGCCGCAATCCCAGTAGCATTCGGTACCGCACACCTTCACGCCGATGGAGGGCAGCAGGATGTCGATATGCCCGCCTGCGCCGCCCAGGTAGCCGGGAATGCGGAAGAAGGCGACGATGCCCTGGCGCTGACCGATGCCTTCGATGGCCGCATCGGCAGCGAACTTTTCGGGCGCGCCAAACATCGACGGGCTGGCCAGCATGTGCGCGAGCTTGGCCTGTCCCGGTTCGATCAATGCATCCTTGAACGGTCCCTTGCGGATGGCCATGCGGCCCTTGACCTTCACGCCGGCCTTGATCAGGGCCAGGCTGACGCGGATGGCGCAGGTGTTGGCAAAGCTGTCCTTGCCGATCAAGTCTTCCCAGCCGATTTCGCGGAACAGGGCCGCCTGGTCGACGGCCGCCACGCTCGAGTAATTTTCACGCAGATTGATGAATGCAGGTTTCACGCCAGCCTCCCGTCGTCCCTGGTCGACAGGGAATATCAGGCCGATTGTAGGACGATGCGGCCGCCCCGCACTGAGCGAGGTCAAGCGTAAGCCGACAACACCTGTAACGCCAACAATGATGTCGGATTACGCGCGGCGTTGCCCCGCTAATCCGACCTACACGTACGAGACCGGTGAAAGTTATGGTTTGCCCGGCGCCGCATAATGCAATTTCAGCACCAGCCCATTATGGTCGTCAGCCATATAAATATCGCCGTCCTGCCCCAGCTTCACGTCGACGGGCGCGCCCCTGCCCTGCTTGCCCTTGCGCTCCCAGTTGCTGATCAACTCGACGGACTTGCCCAGCGGCGCACCGGCCTTGTCGGGCAGCAGGGCCACCAGGCGGTGGCCATTGCTGCGGTAGCCGTGGTAGCCGATGATCAGGCTATTCTTGTACAGCGCCGGGAAGCGGCTGGCCGTGTAAAAGGTCATACCCAGCGGCGCGGCGTGGCCTGGCAGCAGGCGCTCGGGCGCCGCATATTGGGCGTCGCAAGCCGTCTTCGGATATTCGGGACTGGCGACATTGTCGTCATAGCAGTACGGCCAGCCGTAGTGCCGGTCGGACTTGATCAGGTTGAGTTCCTCGTGCGGCAGGTTCTCGTCGCTTTTCAACTGCGGCATGGCGGCCTGGATGGCGTCGCGCGAGTTTTCCGCCTGCCACAGCTCGCCCGTCGCAGGGTGAAAAGCCAGTGCCATCGAATTGCGCAAGCCGCGCGCATGCGTGCGCCAGCTCGTCACCGTGCCAGCCGGCCAGGCCATCGTGTATTCGCGGATGGCGCCCAGCGCTTCCAGCCCCTCCGCCGAAGGACAGGCTTTGGCCGGATCGGGCGCCTTGCCGTCGTTCTCGCAATGGTCGGTGCTCGAGCCCACGTTCACGTACAGGTCGCCCTTGGGGCTGAAGCGCATATTCGTCAGCAGGTGCAAACCGAGGCCCGGCAGGCGCGGCGTCTTGGACGTGCCGCCGATCACGTCGGTGAGCTTGCGGGTGGTATCGCGCAGGTCGAAGCGGAAGATGCGCCCTACTTCGCCCACGTAGACCATGCCGTCCGGCCCCTGCACGATGCCGTTCGGGCGATCGAGCTTATCGAGCAGCAGCTTGCGCTCGTAGCCGCCACCGGCCGCCTTGGGCTGCAACAGCCACAATTTACCCTGCTTCGGCGCCCATCCCGTCATGTCGGTGACGAGGATGTCGCCATTCGTCAGCGGCAGCACGCCGCGGGGGAATTTCAGGCCGTCGGCCAGCACGGCCACGCAAAAGCCGGCCGGCGTAGCGACGTCGAGACGGGGCAAGCCGTCGCACTGGGCGCCGGTCGCCGCCATAACGGGAGCGAACGCACCGGACAGGCAAGTGGCCAGGATGATCTTGTTATTCATTGTGGTCTCATTCCATCAAAGGTAATCGGGGCATCACGGCGCGCGCGTTGGCGCTGGTGGCAATGGCCACGTCGGCCAATGCCAGGCCGCGCAGCTCGGCCAGCACGGCGCCGATGCGCGGCAATTCTTCGGGGCTGTTGCGGCCAGGGTGCACCCAGGCCGGGGAAATATCGGGCGCGTCCGTCTCCAATACGATGGCGTCCAGGGGCAATTCCGTGGCCATGCGGCGTATCTGCAAGGCGCGCGTAAACGTCATGGCGCCGCCAAACCCCAGCTTGAAACCGAGGTCGATATAGCCCTGCGCCTGCTGGAAGCTGCCATTGAACGCATGGGCGATGCCGCCGTTCGGACGGATCTGGCGCGCGTGCTTGAGGACGATATCCTGCGAGCGGCGCACGTGGGTGAGCACGGGCAGGTCGAAGTCGCGGGCGATTCTCAGCTGCTCGCGCAGAAAATGCTCCTGCTTGATGCGCATGGCCGGTTCGCACAGCATGGGAATGAAGAAATCGAGGCCGATCTCGCCGATGGCGACAAAACGCGGGTCATTCATGGCCAGCGCCACAGCCTCGCGCAGGGCGATCAAATCGTCTTCGGTGGCGTGCGGCACGTAGATCGGGTGGATACCCAGCGCATAGCAGGCGTTGGGCGCCGCTGCCGCCAGATCGCGCACGATGGCGAAATTGGTCCGTTCGACAGCAGGGATGACGATCATGCCCACGCCCTGCTGCTGCGCGCGCGCCGCCACCTGCAGCGATTCATCGCCGAATTCATGCGCGTCGAGGTGACAGTGCGTGTCGATCCACAGCATGGCGGTTCCTTAATTAATATTGGTACGGCTGCAGCCCTTCGTCCGTCAGGCGCAGCACACGGTCGCAGCGCTTGGCCAATTCGATGTCGTGCGTGACGATGACGAAGGCCGTGCCCAGGGTGCGCGACAATTCCAGCATCAGGTCGAAAATCTGTTCGGCCGTGGCGTGATCGAGGTTGCCCGTCGGTTCATCGGCCAGCACGCAGGCCGGTTGCGTGACGAGGGCGCGGGCCAGGGCTACGCGCTGGCGCTCGCCGCCCGATAATTCACCGGGCGTGTGCGTGACCCGCTTGGCCAGGTTCACGCGCGTGAGGATTTGCTGCGCCAGTTCGGTGGCGGGCGCGCGCTTCATGCGGCGGATCATCAGCGGCATGGCGACGTTGTCGAGCGCGGAAAACTCGGGCAGCAGGTGGTGGAACTGGTACACAAAACCCAGCGAGGCATTGCGCAAGTCGCCGCGCGCCTTTTCGCTGAGATTGGCGAAGTCCTTGCCCAGCAGGGTGACTTTGCCGCTGGTGGGCGTATCGAGGCCGCCCAACAAGTGCAGCAAGGTCGATTTGCCGGAGCCGGATGCGCCGACGATGGCGACCCGCTCGCCGCGGTGGACGTCGATGTCGATGCCGGCCAGCACCTGCACCTTGTAGCTGCCCTGCGTGAAAGTCTTGCCCAGGCCGCGGCAGGAAAGCACGGCGGAATCAGCGGAAGCGCCGTTGGAGGCAGGTTTGTTCAGATCGGTCATGGTCGTAGTCAGTGGTTTATTCATAGCGCAGGGCTTCCGCAGGTTTCACGCGGGCAGCCCACCAGCTTGGGTACAGGGTGGCCAAAAAGGCGAGGATCACGGCCAGCACGCCGATCTTGGTGACGTCGGGCCAGCGCAGGTCGGACGGTACGGTGCTGATGAAATAGATGTCCTTGGAGAGGAACTGCACGCCCAGCAGGTGCTCGATGAAGGGCACGATGACGTCGATGTTCATGGCCACCAGCACGCCGCCGCCCACACCGAGGATCGTGCCCAGGATGCCCACCAGCGCGCCCTGGATCATGAAGATCTTCATGATGGAACGGGGCGAAGCGCCCAGGGTGCGCAAAATCGCGATATCGGCCTGCTTGTCCGTCACCGTCATCACCAGGGTCGAGACCAGGTTGAAGGCGGCCACCGCGATGATCAGGGTCAGGATGATGAACATCATGCGCTTTTCCGTCTGCACGGCGGCAAACCAGTTGGCGTTCAGCTTGGACCAGTCGCGCAGCCACAGGTCGCCCGGCATGGTTTTTTTCAGTTCCGCCGCCACTTGCGGCGCCTGATTCATGTCAGCCAGGCGCAAGCGCAGGCCCGATGGGCCGTCGAGGCGCAGCAAACGCTGGCCGTCTTCGATATTGATGAAGGCCAGGCCCGCATCGAATTCATTGTGGCCGGCCTGAAAGATGCCGCTGACGGTAAAGCTGCGCATGCGCGGCAGCACGCCGGCCGGCGTGACCTGGCCCTGAGCCAGCATCAAGGTGACTTTTTCGCCAAGGTTGACGCGCAAGGCGCGCGCCAGCTCGATGCCCAGCACAATATTGAAGGTGCCCGGCTGCAGCGCCTTGAAGCTGCCCATGCGCGTCTGGCCGGCCACGTCGGAGACGTTCGGCTCTTCCTCGGGCAGCACGCCGCGCACGATGGCCGGGCGCAGCGCATCGTCGCGCAGCAGCATGCCCTGTGTTTCCACGAACGGCGCGGCGCCCTTCACGGCTGGATTCTTGAACGCTTGCGCAGCTTCCGCGCGCCAGTCCGGCATGCTGCCGCTGTTGTCGAACACTTCCACGTGGGCCAGCACGGACAGCATGCGGTCCGTCACTTCCTTCTGGAAGCCGTTCATCACGGACAGCACGACGATCAGCGCCGCCACGCCCAGGCCGATGCCGGCCACGGAAATGAGCGAGATGAAGGAGATAAAACTGTTGCGGCCAGTGCGCTTGCCGGCCCGCGTGTAGCGCAGGCCGACCAGCCATTCGAAGGGAAGATTTTTTAACATGCTCATTAATTCGTTAATTCTCAGGGGTCTGACCCGCCGGGTCTGACCCCGGCAGTTTGTTGATCAGTCAATTACTCATACCGCAGCGCCTCGGCCGGCTTGACACGCGCGGCGCGCCAGCTCGGGTAGATGGTCGCCACCAGCGCCAGGCCAAAGGCGATCAGGCCGATCTGCGCCACGTCCAGCCAGTGCACGTCCGACGGCACGGCGCTGATCTGGTAGATTTCCTTCGAGATGAAGTGCAGGCCGAAGATGCCTTCGATGAAGGGCACGATGACGCCCACGTTCAGCGCCAGCACGACGCCGCCGATCACGCCCAGCGCACTCCCCAGCAAGCCGACCAGCGCGCCCTGGATCATGAAAATCTTCATGATGGAGAACGGCGAGGCGCCCAGGGTGCGCAGGATCGCGATATCGGCCTGCTTGTCAGTGACCGACATCACCAGGGTCGAGACGAGGTTGAACGCGGCCACGGCGATGATCATGCTGAGGATGATGAACATCATGTTCTTCTGGCTTTGCACCAGCGCATACCAGCTGGCACTGGCGCGCGACCAGTCGCGCATCCACAGCTGGCCCGGCATCGACGCTTTCAATTCGCGCGCCACCTGCGGCGCCTTGTTCATGTCATGCAGGCGCAAACGCAGGCCGGACGGGCCGTCGAGCTGCAGCAGCTGCTCCGCATCCTGCATGTTGACGAAGGCCAGGCTGCCATCGAGTTCATTGTGGCCCGCCTCGAAGATGCCGGCGACCTTGAGCGCGCGCATGCGCGGCATGACGATGCCGTTGGCCGGATCGCCCGCCCTCGGCTCGCGTTCCAGCATCAGGGTGACGTTCTGCCCCACTTTCACATCAAGCGCCTTGGCCAGGTCGATGCCCAGCACGATGTTGTACGAGCCTGGCGTGAGATCGTTGAAACTGCCCTGCTTCATCTGGCTCGCCACGCTGGAGACGGTGGCTTCCTGCTGCGGCAGCACCCCGCGCACGACGGACGGGCGCATGGTTTCGTCGTTGAGCAGCATGCCCTGGGTTTCCACGAACGGCGACACGGCCTTGACTTGCGGGTTGGCGTAGGCGGCGCGCTCCTGCGCCTGCCAGTTCGGCATGGAGCCGCTGGTATCGAACACCTCGACGTGGGCCAGCACCGACATCAGGCGGTCCGTGACCTCCTTCTGGAACCCGTTCATGACGGACAGCACGACGATCAGGGCGGCCACGCCCAGGCCGATGCCGGCCACGGAAATGAGGGAGATGAAGGAAATGAAGCTGTTGCGGCCACTGCGTTTCCCGGCGCGCGTATAGCGCACGCCGACCTGCCACTCGAAGGGAAATTGTTTGATGATGCTCATGCGCTCCCGCGACAACGATGATATGCGAGCGCGCAGTGTGCCACATAATGGGCATTTCATGCATCAAGTCTGCGTGATCCATGTGTGAAACCGCGCACGCCTGCCCTATTTTGCCTCCTGCGCCAGGCCAAACACGGCCAGCAGCCGCCCCGCCAGCGCGTACTGGCGCATCTGTGCCACGGTCAGACGGTGCAGCTGGTCGCTGCGCCGCTGCTGTATCGTGAAATAGCTGTCGCGCGTCTGGATGACCTGCTGCAGGTTGCGCCGGCCCGCCTCGTATTGAATGGTCCCGCCACGCACGACGAAGGCCATCTTCTTTTCCTGCTCGTCGAGCAGGGCCAGGGTGCGCTGCGCATTGGCGATGCGCGGCAGCATGCTGGCCAGGTCGGCGCGCGTGCCCTGCTCGGCGCGCGCCACGTCCGCCTCGGCCGCCTGGGCGCGGCTGATGCTCTCGTCGCGTTGCGCCAGGCTGCCGCCCAGCGGAAATTCCCAGGAAACTCCCACCGACCAGCCCCGCTGCTGGATGGTCGACGGCGGCGGCGTGGTCTTGTTATTCAACAGGTGGCTGACATTCAGGTCCACTTTTGGCGCCAGGGTGGCCGCCACGCTGCGCACGCGCAGCTGGGCCGCCGCCGCCCGCTCGCGCGCGGCGCGCAACTGCGCGTGCTGCGTATCAGCATTCTCCAAAGCCTGCGCCGGCAGCGGCGCAAAGGCGAAATCGGCAAACTGCGCCACCGGTTCGAAGGCCAGCGCTTCGAGCTTGATGCGCGCCGCCTGCTGGTCCGTCAGCAAGCCGTCGTGCACCAGTTCCGCGTCCAGCTGCGAACTTTGCGCCAGTTCGCGGTCCACTTCCGACGCCTTGCCCAGTTCCGCCTGGCGCGTCACTTGCCGCACCAGCAGCGTCACGTCGCGCAGGCGTTCCTGCGACTGCAGCAGGCTGCGTTCCAGGCGCTGCATGTCGAAATATGCTTCGGCCAGTTTTTCCGCGCTGTCCGCGCGCGCGCGCTCCACGTCGAAGGCGGCACCCGCCATCTCGCGCTCGGCCGCATCGAGTTCGGCGCGGTCGGCGCCGCCGTTGTAGACATTCCAGCGCACACTCGCTTCCACCTGGTGCGTGCGACGTTCCACGTCCAGGGTGCCATCGAGGTCATTGCTGCGCCCCCGCGTGGCCTGCAGCGCCGCCGTCGGGAACAAACGCGAGCGGGCCTGCTTGTAGCGCGCTTCGGCGGTGGCCAACGCCGCCTGCGCCGCCACCACCTGCGGATCGCGCGGCACGGCGCGCGCCAGCAAGGCCGGCAAGCCCCGCGTGGACTGCGCCTGGAAAGTGGCCGGTGGCGCAGATTGGGCCGTTTGGGCCGCCGCGTTGGCGCAGGCGAATGCCATGCAAAGTAAAAAAGTACGCATCACCGCTCCTGCAGGGAAGACTGCAAGCCGCGCAGCACGGGTTTGAACACATATTGCAGCACCGAGCGGCGGCCCGTCAGGATGCCCACGTCGACGGGCATGCCGGGCGTAATCGGCAGCACCTTGCCGTGCACCGTCAGCTGGCTGCGGTCGGTACTCAGCTGCACCTCGAAATACGGCTCGTTGCGTTCATCGGGAATCGCGTCGGCCCCCACGCGCACCACCTGCGCCTGCATGCGTCCATACGTGGTGGCGTCATACGCCAGCACATTGGCCGACGCGCGCTGCCCCACGTGGATAAAACCGATGTCCGACGGCTTGACGCGCACGGAGATCAGCATTTCCGAATCGGCGGGCACGATTTCCAGGATAGGTTTCCCCGGCTGTGCCACGCCGCCGACAGTCGCCACCAGCACGCGGTTGACGACGCCGTCGACGGGCGCCGTAATATCGCGCCGGCTGACCTGGTCTTGCTGGCCCTTGACGGTGCTGGCCAGGGCGCCGGCCTTGGTTTCGTATTCGCTGCGCTGGGCGCCCCACTGGCCGCGCATGCGCGCTTCCACTTCGCCCGCCTGCGCCTGCGCCTCGGCCAGGGTGGCCGCCAGGCGCGGCACGGACGCGCGCAGGCCGTCGAGTTCCGTGCGCTGCTGCTGCACGCGCTGCTGCGCATTCAGATAATCGCCACGCGAACCGGCGCCCTCCTTGAACAGGCGCTCCTCGATCGACAGGCTTTCCAGGGCAATTTTGAGGCCCGTGTCGAGTTGCGCGATGCGGCCGTGCGCCTCGGCCAGCTCACCGCGCCGGCGCGTCACGCCTTCGCGCGCGGCCGTCGTGGCCGACGCGAATTCGCGCTGGCCATCGCGCCACAACTGCGTTTCCTTGGCGATCAGCTCGGGCGCCTCTTGCTGCCATTCCGGCGCAAACTGGGGCGTGCCGCCAGACAGCAGCGCGTCGAGGCGTGCCCTGCCCGCCAGCGCGGCCAGGCGGTTTTGCACGCTGGCGCCCAGGTTGGCGTCATATTGGGCCGTGTCCAGGCGCAGCAGCAAGTCGCCGCGGCGCACGCGCTGGCCCGGTTTCACGAGCATTTCACGCACGATACCGCCTTCCAGGCTTTGCACTTCCTGCAGATGCGATGGCGGCGTGATGGCGCCACGGCCATTCACGGACACGTCGAGCTGGGCGAAGGTGGCCCAGGCCAGGGTCAACACCAGCAGCACGGCGATCAGCGCAAGCATGCGCATGACGATGGTCTGCGGTTCACGTTCCGGGTCCGGGTGGGCTGTTGGCAGCGGGCGGGCGTTCAGGGCGCTCATGCCGCCACTCCCTGTTCCGCCGCAGGCCTGGCCGCCTGGCTATTGAGCACGCGCATGACCTCATCGCGCGGGCCGTCGGCCACGATGCGCCCCTTGTCGAAGACGATCAGGCGGTCCACCAGCGCCAGCATGGCCATGCGGTGGGTGACGAGCACGATGGTCGTGTCTTTCAATGACCGCAGGCGACCGATCAGGCGCTGCTCGGTGGCCGGGTCGAACATGCTGCTCGGCTCATCGAGCAGCAGCATGGTCGGTTTCGCGAGCAAGGCGCGAGCCATGGCCACAGCTTGCCGCTGGCCGCCGGACAGGCGTTCGCCCCGCTCGCCCACTTCCGTCGCCACGCCGTTGGGCAGCTGGGTGATGATGTCGTCGAGGCAGGCCAGGCGGATGGCGTCGAGCAGACTGGCGTCGTCGGGCTGGCTGCGTCCCAGTTCGATGTTTTCGCGCAAGGTGCCGTGGAACAGGGTCACGTCCTGCGGTACGTAGCCGATCTGGCGGCGCAGGCTCAAAGGTTCGAGCTGGGTGCTGGCCAGGTCGTCGAACAGCACGCTGCCGCTTTGCGGGCCGTACTGGTTCAGCAGCAAGCGCAGCAAGGTGCTCTTGCCGGAACCGAGCTTGCCGATCACGCCGACCCGTTCGCCGGGGCGGATGTGCAGGTTGAGTTTATCGAGCAGCGGCGGCGAATTCGGGTAGGCAAAGCCCACGTCGCGAAACTCGATGCGCCCGGACAGGGGCGGCGCCTGCAGGCTGGCCGCGTCGTCATCGGTCGGCGCTTCCATGATTTTATTCAGAGCGTGGTAGGACAATTTGGTCTGCTCCCAGCGCATGATCAGGCCCGCGATCTGGCTCACGGGCGCCAGCGCGCGGCCTGTCAGCATGCTCACGGCGATGATCTGGCCCAGGGTCAGCAGGTGTTCGCCCATCAGCAAGGCGCCCGTGGCCACCACGGCCACGCCGGACAGGGCCAGCACGGCCGTGTTGATGTAATTGACGCGGCTGACGATTTCGCGCGTCTCGACGCTGTTGGCGGCGATGGCCACCGTCAGGCTCTCCCATTTGCGCCGGCTCCACGCTTCGGCGCCCAGCGCCTTGATGGTGTCGAGGCCATTCATGGTTTCAAACAGGTGCGCCGTGCGCTGCGCGCTTTCCTGCATCGAGGCGGCCACGTGGCGCGCCAGGGCCGCGCGCGAAGCAAAGGCCACCAGCAGCAAAATCGGGATGACGGCCAGGGGCACGAGCACGAGCCAGCCGCCCACCAGGGCGATCACCAGCAGGAACAGCAGCAGGAACGGCAAGTCGCCCAGGGTCGTCAGGGTGGTCGAGGCAAAGAATTCGCGCACGGATTCGAAATCGCGCACGGTATTGGCCAGGGTGCCGCCGGAAGCGGGCCGGCTGGCCGCGCGCAGGCGCAAACACTGGGCAAAGATGTTCGACGACAACGCCACGTCCATGCGGCGCGACGCCGTTTCCACCAGTTCGCCGCGCAGCAGGCGCAGGGCCAGCTCGAAGCCCGTCAGCACCACGACGGCGATCGTCAGCACCCACAGGCTGGACGTGGCATTGTTCGGGATCACGCGGTCATACACGGCCATCGCATAGAACGGCACCAGCGCGCCGATGATATTGAGCACCAGGGTGCCCAGCAAGGCCCAGCGGAAGACCCAGCGGCTGCGGTTGAAGACATCCCAGAACCAGCGCCCCGCCACCGGCATGCTGTAGAGCAGGCTGCGCTGGTCGAAAAACAGTACGGGCCGCACGGCCACCCAGCGTCCGTCGGGCACTTCCCGCGCCAGCGCGGCCGCGTCCAGCCAGGCGCTGCCTTCGATGCCGGGCACGTGGCATTCGTATTTGCCGTCAGCAATAGTCAACACCACCAGCGCCTGCCCTTCCCCATTGAGCAGCAAGGCCGGCATTTCCGTCGGGCGACGCGGCGTGCCTGCTGGCAACGCGGTGCCGGCCAGGGTGGCTTGCGCCAGCGCCTGGTCGAGGAAATCGGCGGCGGCCGGGCTGGTCTGGGCCGCCACGCTGGCGCGCAGGCGCTCGGCCTGCACGGCCACGCCGAAAAAGCGCGCGAGGAAGACGATGGCATCGGCGATGGCATCGGTGGACGCGCCGGCGGAAGCGGTGGAAGTATCGGGGGGTGGGGTCATAATGGATTCACAATAAAACGCTGCGGCGCACCGGTCGGGCGCGCCGCAGCGGGAACGCTATCGCTTGCGCGATGAGCGATAAGCAATAATTAATGAGCAATAATTAAATCAGCGCGGAAGCGCCCTTGCGGCGGCGCGCCATGAAGCCCAGCAGGCCCAGGCCCGCGACCAGCATGGCCCAAGTCTGCGCTTCCGGCACCGGCGACACAGCCAGCAAGGTTTGCGAAGCCGGGTTGACGCTGCTCAAGCTCGTGTAGTTGTACAGGTTCTGGATGGCGCCATTGCCCGTGGCCACGCCCAGCATGGTGTTGGCCTGGCTGACGACGGCATTGCTCAGGCTTTTGAAACGCAGGTCGCCCGTCAGCAGGTTCGTGTTGTCGTTATTCAATTCCCACAGGGCCAGCTGGAAGGCGGCGGCGCTGTTGGCGCTGGTCGACACACTGGCGACGGACGAGGCGTAATAGCCTTCATACAGGCGCTTGACGGAATCGCTGGCGGCGAAGGCGCCGCTGCTGTAGCTGTTCGAACTGTTGCTCAGTGCGACATGGGGATCGAGGCAAAACGCGAGGAAGGTGTTGCTGTCGTACTTGACTTCCCACAAGGTCGGCGAGATGGCGCTGCCCGAGCCGAAGGCGCCGCCGGCAGCCGTAAACAGGCTGACGCTGTGCGAATCGACGACTTGCAGGTTGGAGGCGGCCAGGGCGCTGCCGCTGGCAAGGACGAACGTGGCGGCGGCGATGGCGCCGCGGACGAACAGGTGCATGGATTGTTTCATATTGGTTTCCCTATTTCTATTGTCAAGTGTGCAAAAAGCGTGGAAAGCGCCGGCGCCCCGTGACGGCTGCGCCGGTGCGGCATTGCCGGGCAGGATTACGGGCCGGCAAGGGACATCAGGCAGCCATTTCCTGGGGCTGGGTATTTGCGTGGGCCATGGCGCGGCGCAAGAGGTCGGCCATCTCGCACTGTGCCTGGGCTTCGGCAGCCGGGGCAGCCTGGGCGGCAGCGACCGTGTTGACCGTGCCGTCCTGGCCCAGCACCACGTCGAGCGTGCTGTCGTCGCGCAGCAGGTCGGCCATGCTCGGCAAGGCCACGCCGGCGGCGGCCGCATCCTTGGCGTCGACGTTGAAATACACGTCCGTCATGTCGACCGACTTGCCGTCGGCCAAGGTGGCGCTGCTGCGCTCGAGGTGCAAATTGCTGTTGGCGTCGAGGAACGGCAGTTCCGTGTAGCTGACCGTCAGGCTGGCCACGCCGGCGTCGTGCAGCGACATCAATTCGCCGTCGTCCGTCACGCCGTTGCTGTTGGCGTCGCGCCAGATGCGCAGTTCCGCGAACTTGTCATCGTGCGCATCGACCACGCCGTCGCCGTTCGAATCGTAGCCGGACAGCTTGGCAAAGCCCGTGCCCTTCTCGTTGCCGCCGAACAGTTCGGAGATGTTATCGATCTTGCCATTGCCATTGCCGTCGATGGCCAGCAAGCCGTCCTGGGCCGAGACCCAGCCCGTCTGGATGGCGCTGCCCGTGCCCAGCAAGTCGAAGCTACCGTGGAAGTCCGCGCGGGCGATCGTGTGCACGCCGTCACCGTTGAGGTCGATGACGATGGGCGTGATGGCCGCATCCCAGCTCATGTCGTTCTGGCCCGACGCCAGTTTCAATATGTCCGTGTAGACCACGTTACCCGTCGTGCCATTGCTGTTGACGTCCGAATCGATGTTGTCGTTCGTGCCCACGTTCTTCGCGCCCCAGCGCCATGTATCCATGGCGTAGCCCGCGTGATACACGCCCGACTTGTCGAATTTGAGCGAATAGCTGCCCGGATCGAGGTTGCTGAACAGGTAGTTGCCGTAGGCATTCGTGTAGGTGGTGGCCAGCAGCACGCCACTGCCCGAGTACAGCTGCACCTTGATGTTGGCGATGCCCGCCTCGTTGTAGTCCTGCACGCCGTCATGGTCGGCGTCGCGCCACACCTTGTCGCCCAGGCTGGCCTTGCGGTAGATGCCAGCATCCCAGCTCATGTCGTTCTGGCCTGCGGCCAGGTTGATCAGGCCCGAGCGCCCCGTGCTGACATCGACGTCGGAATCGGCCGTGTCAACACCCACATTGGCCTTGGTGTAGTAAAAGCCCGATGGACGGATGACTTCCACCTTGTAGCCGCCGGCCGCCAGTTCGCTGAACAGGTAATTGCCGCTGGCATTCGTCGTCGTCGTGGCGATGACCTGGTTGTACGCATTGAGCAGATTGACTTTCACGCCCGCCACGCCCAGTTCGCCCGCCTCCTGCACGCCGTTGTAGTTCCTGTCTTCCCACACGCGGTCGCCGATGGAAGCCGTGTTCAGTTTCACCAGGCCCGCATCCCAGTCCAGCTGCACGTCGCCCGACTTCAGGGTGGTCCACGTGGTGGTAAAGCCGGTGGCCGGATTGACGTCCGAATCGGTGGCGTAACCGCCGATGTCCGCCTTGGTGAAGCCGTAGCCGGCCGGCGGCACGAAGCCCAGATAGTAATTGCCTGGCACCAGGTTGCTGAACAGATAGTTACCGCCGGCATCCGTGGTGGCGCTGGCCACGACGGCCCCTTGCGCGTTGTACAGGTTGACTTTCACGCCACAGACGCCCGCCTCGCCCGCATCCTGCGTGCCGTTGCCGTTCGCGTCGAACCACACGCGGTCACCGATGGAGGCCGTCTTGTAGAGGCCGGCATCGAGATCCCTGTAGTTCTGGCCGGCAGCCACCGTCACCTGGCCGCTGTTGCCCAGCGTATTGATGTCGCTGTCGAGCGCATCGTTGCCGCCCGCATCCTTGACCGTCGTCAGATAGCCGGCTGGGGCGACGACGGCGATCGAGTAGGTACCGGGATCGACATTGAAGTTGTAATAGCCGGTGGCGTCCGTCAAGGTCGAGCCGATCACGCTGCCGGCCGCGTTTTTCAGCTGCACGGTGACGCCGACTATGCCCGCTTCGCCCGCATCCTGCACGCCATTCATGTTGCTGTCATGCCAGACCCGGTCGCCCAGGGTGGCTGGCAAGGCGACGATGCCGGCGTCCACGCTGTGGTTGCTGTCGCCCGAGGCCAGCAGCACTTGCGCCGTGCGGCCGTCGGCATTGGCGTCCGAGTCGCGCTGGTCATCGCCGCCCTGGTCCTGGCCCGTGAAGGCGTAGCCGGCTGGCAAGGTGGTTTTATCGAACTGCACGCTGTAGGCGCCCGGTTTCAGGTTCGTGAACAGGTAGTTGCCGTTCGCATCCGTCAGCAGCGGGCTGCCGATGGCGTTGCCCGATGCATCGAGCAAGGTCACTTTCACGCCTGCGGCGCCCGCTTCACCCGCGTCCTGCACGCCATTCCTGTTCGTATCGAACCAGACCCGGTCGCCCAGCTCGGCCGTGCGGTACAGGCCCGCATCAAGGCTCAAATTGGTTTCGCCCGGCGCCAGGGTGACGGACGCCATCTTGCCGGCCGCATCGATATTGCTGTCCTTGGCCGTGTCGCCGCCCTGGTTCGCTGCCGTCGGCACGTAGCCGGCGGGCGCCACCACGGTCACCGAATAGGTGCCCGGATTGACATCGAAGTGGTAGCCGCCGCTGGCGTCCGTCGTGGTGGAGGCCACCACATTGCCGGCCGTATCCTTCAATTGCACGACAACATTGGCGATGCCCGCCTCGCCCGCGTCCTGCACGCCGTTGGCGTTCTTGTCTTCCCACACGAAATCGCCGAGGTGGGCCATCGGCACCTTGAAGGTCAGGTAATGGGGCGCCAGGCTCAGGTCTTGCGCATTGCAGCCTTCCGTGCCGCCATCATCGCGCACCTTGAAACCGAGGTCGAAGTCGCCGGCCACGGTCTGGCTGGGCACGAAGACCAGGTGACCCGCGCGGATATCGTCGATGGAGACTTCCGTGCCCACCGCCACGGCCACGCCGTTGAGCAAGACCTGGCCCGCCGTGGTGGTATTGGTGATGACGATGGACTTGAAGCCGTCGTGCTCGACGTCGTCGTGGAAGCCGAAATCGCTTTCGCTCAGCACGACGCTGGCACCGTCGACCAGAGTGAAGGTCTTGTCGGCCGCATCGGGCGCATCATTGACGGGATCGATAATGACTTGCAGGCTCAGCTGGACGATGTCGCCATTACCCTTGTCGATCGTCACCTGGATGGTCGAGAAGCTGCCATTGTAGTTGGCGGCCCAGTCGCCGGGACGCACGTACACGGTGTCCGCGTCGAGCATGCCGAACAGCGGCGTGTTCTCCGTCGATTCCGTATCGTCCGGCAACAAAACCGTGAAATTCTTGATATTCAGTTCACCTTGCACCGAGTAGCCGGCCTGGATCAGCAGGTCGCGGATGTCGAAATTCTTGTTGATGTCTTCGCAGACGTGGACCGTGGTCGACAGGTTGTAGGTAGTCATGCGGCCTCCTGACGGCATGCCACGGTGGCAGGAGCGGAAATACGGGGGGCCAGGGCGCGATCAGCCTGGCCGCGCAAAGCGGCGAATGTATACATAGGTGGGCTTCCAAGAAGGGACTTGTTTAAAAATGAAGCCGGCAGATCTTGTATACAGTTTCGAGGGACACAGGAGCCAGACGACGCAACCACACAGCAGGGGGTGATTGTCTTTCTAATATTTAAGTTGTCGCAATTATATCCACTATATTTTCAAAAGCAAATTAATTTCCATCAATATCAATAAAATTTTTATAATTTTTTCGCATTTCCGGCGCGTCCGGTGTTGCCATCGCGGCCCTGAAAATACATGCGCCTTCTCGGCCCCCACTACAATCGCCTACAATCTCGGGATGAATCAACTTACCCTCGTCCTGCCCTTCGCCTTGCCCAATGCCGAACTGGCTGCCGACCTGCTCAAGGTCTTGCAGGCGCCCGCGCTGGCGGCGCTGCTGTCGCGCACCTCCACTTGCAATTTGGAAACTTTTGACAACGCCAACCGCCTGCTGCCGCACGAAGCGTGGCTGGCGCACGCCTTGACCCTGTCGCCCGCGCCCAACGGCGAGGCGGCGCAGGCGGCATTCGCGGCCCAAGCCATGCGCGGCTACGGCCTGGTGCCGGAACCGGGCGCGCGCTACTTCCTGCTGCATCCGGCCCACCTGGCCATCGCCCGCAGCCATATCAGCTTGGAAGACTTGCGCCAGCTCAAGCTGAGTGAGGCGGACGGCCGCGCCCTGTTCGACATTGCGGCCCCGTATTTCGACGAGATCGGCCAGCCCCTGGCGTATGGCGACGCGGGCACCTGGTTCATGCGCGCCGACGCCTGGTCCGACTTGCAGTGCGCCA
The DNA here is from genome assembly GCF_001758715.1 of Janthinobacterium sp. HH104. Classification (NCBI taxonomy): domain Bacteria; kingdom Pseudomonadati; phylum Pseudomonadota; class Betaproteobacteria; order Burkholderiales; family Oxalobacteraceae; genus Janthinobacterium; species Janthinobacterium sp. HH104. Next base: position 21,515 of record NZ_LRIB01000050.1, read on the forward strand.
CGCCGGACGCCGCCACCACGCAAGACCTGTCCGTGTGGATGCCGGAGGGCGAGCATGCGCGCGCGGCGCGCCGCCTGCAAAATGAAGTGCAGATGCTGTGGCATGAACATCCGGTCAATGCGGCGCGCGAGGAACGGGGCTTGAAAGCCATCAATTCCTTCTGGATCTGGGGCGGGAGCCTGGCAACGGATGAACCCGCGCGCTGCGCGGCCAGCCTGCATACGAAGGACGCACCGGGCTGGCTGGCCGCGCTGGCGGAACCGGCGCAGCGCGATGCCAGTCCAAACAGTGTGCTGGCCAGCACACAGGACGCAATCGTCGTGCTGGGCGGCCTGACCGAAGCGGCGCAGGCCCAGGAATGGGGCATGTGGCTGCAGCAGTTGCAAGCGCTGGAAACAGACTGGTTCGCGCCCCTGCTGGCGGCCCTCAAGGATGGCCGTCTGGGCCAGCTGCGCCTGGTGCTGAGCCACCGCGACGCCTGGCTGGACTGCACCACCAGCAAGAATGCGCAGCGCAAATTCTGGCGCGCGATTACCCTGAACAAGTTGAAAGCATCATGACCCGTACCCGCATCGCCACCCGTCCCTGTCCCTACCGCGAATCCGAATTGCTGCGCCAGGGCGGCATCCACCCCGTGCTGGCCCGCTTGTACGCGTCGCGCGGCCTGTCCGACGCGAAAGAACTTTCGATCGAGCCGAAAGACTTGATACCGCCGTCCGGCTTGCTGCACATCGGCGCAGCCGGCGTCTTCCTGGCCGACGCGATTGCCGCCAAGAAGCGCATGGTCATCGTGGCCGACTACGATTGCGACGGCGCCACCGCCTGCGCCGTGGCCATACGCGGCTTGCGCGCCATGGGCGCCGACGTCGATTTCATCGTGCCCAACCGTTTTGAATATGGCTACGGCCTGACGCCGGAAATCGTCGAACTGACGGCGCGCGAAAAATCGCCCGACATCATCATCACCGTCGACAACGGCATCGCCAGCATCGACGGCGTGGCCGAAGCGAACCGGCGCGGCATCCAGGTGGTCGTCACCGACCACCATTTGCCGGCCGACACCCTGCCCGACGCGGCGGTCATCGTCAACCCGAACCAGCCCGCCTGCGGTTTCCCCAGTAAACATCTGGCGGGCGTGGGCGTCGTGTTCTACGTCTTGCTGGCCCTGCGCGCGGAAATGCGCCGGCGCGGCCTCTTTGATGCGCAAACGCAACCGAAGCTCGACAACCTGCTCGACCTGGTGGCCTTGGGCACGGTGGCCGACGTCGTGCGCCTCGATACGAACAACCGCATCCTCGTCGCGCAAGGTCTCAAACGCATGCGCAAGGGCCATATGCACGCGGGCGTGGCCGCCCTGTTCCGCGTGGCGGGCCGCGAAGCGCGCAGCGCCACGCCGTTCGACCTGGGCTTTGCCCTGGGACCGCGCCTGAATGCGGCCGGCCGCCTGCAAGACATGTCGCTGGGCATCGAATGCCTGGTCACGGACGACGAAGGCCGCGCCTGGGCGCTGGCGCAGCAACTGAACGACATCAATCTGAAGCGCCGCGAAATCGAAGCGGAAATGCAGGATACGGCCCTGCTGCACCTCGATGCTTTCGAACCGGCCAACAGCAGCACCATCAGCGTCTTTGATGAATCGTGGCACCAGGGCGTGATCGGCATCGTGGCATCGCGCCTGAAGGAAAAATTCTACCGCCCGACCATCACGTTTGCGCCGGGCGCGGACGGCTGGATCAAGGGCTCCGGACGCTCGATTCCCGGCTTCCACTTGCGCGACGCGCTCGACCTCGTGTCGAAACGGGCGCCGAGCCTGATCGACAAGTTCGGCGGCCACGCCATGGCGGCCGGCTTGACCATCCGCGCCGACGCCTTCGATGCGTTTTCCAAGGCCTTCGAAGCCGTGGGCCAGGCATGGCTCAGCCAGCAGCAGCTGGAACGGGTGGTGGAAACGGACGGCCCGCTGGAAGACGCCTACTACACGACGGCCTTCATCGAGCTGATGGATGGCCAGGTGTGGGGCCAGGGCTTCGCCCCGCCCGTCTTCTGCGACGAGTTCCGCGTCGTCAGCCAGCGCATTCTCAAAGAGCGCCATCTGAAACTGCTGCTGGAAAAGAACGGCGTGCGTTTTGACGCCATCTGGTTCGGGCATACGGATGCCTTGGGCGAACGCACGAGGGTCGCGTTCAGACTCGATGCGAATGAATACAATGGCACGACAAAAGTGCAGCTCATGGTGGAGCACGCCGAACCTGTGTAGTGACACCTGACAGTACCTACTGCGCGTCGGTATAGGCGGCCTGCGATGCTCACCGTACTAGAAGTACGGTTGCGCTTCTCGGCCACCTCTCCCTTCCGCTCGCTACGGTACTGTCAGGTGTTGCAACGTTTGTGATCTTATTCTTGCTAGGTACAACGATGGCTGGAACACCCCGAAACACCACCTGAAAGCAGCACCATGCTGACCGGCCTGAACCACCTCACCCTGTCCGTGCGCGACCTGGCGCGCAGCGTCGCCTTTTACCGCAACACCTTGGGCCTGCGTCTGCATGCGCGCTGGGACAGGGGCGCGTATCTGTCGGCCGGGGAGCTGTGGCTGTGCCTGTCGCTTGACGCGCAAGACACGCCTGTGCTGGCCAGCCCCGGCTACACGCATTACGCGTTCTCCATCGCGTCCGCCGACTTCGCCCCGTTTGCCGCCCGCCTGCGCGCCGCCGGCGTGCCCGAATGGCAGCAAAACCGCAGCGCCGGCGATTCCCTGTACTTTCTCGATCCGGACGGCCATCAGCTGGAAGCCCATGCGGGCAGCCTGGCGCAGCGGTTGGCAGCCTGCCGGGCGGCGCCCTATGCTGGCATGCAATTCTTTGACGGCTAAGGGTATTGGCGCGCACATTTGGACGAGGACAGCACAAATTCCCGAAAAGGAGTAATATTCTTCCATAAAAGGAGTTCATCATGAATCTTGCCTACGCCTACCCCAAGAGCCGCTTCGAACCGGCCGTGCTCGTCGACCTGAACGCCAAAGCCGAGCGCGAGCGATTGTCGCAGGCGGCCTTGAAGGGCTTTTTCAAGCTGGCCGCCGCCTGGAAACTGCGCGACGACGATGCGCGCGAATTACTGGGCGGCCTATCCAGCAGCGCCTATTACGAGTGGAAGAAACACCCGGACCGCGTGCTGGAAGTGGACCGTATCACGCGCATTTCCTACTTGCTGGGCATTTATAAAGCCCTGCACATCCTGTATGGCGACAAGCTGGCCGACGAATGGGTGAGTTTGCCCAACAAGAATCCCGTGTTTGGCGGCCGCACACCCCTGTCGCAGATGCTGGCCGGCGGCTTGCTGGCCATGCAGACGGTGCGCAAGCTGCTCGACGCGCGCCGCGGAGGACTGTAATTGTGCCTGCAGCCCCGAATACCCACCTGCCGCCGCTGGCCGCGCTGCGCCAGATCGACACTTGCCGGTTGATTCCATCGCGCTTCGCCGACATGGAAGACTCCGTACTGGCGCCGCTGGCCGAGGATGACGATCACCTGCGCGAGCTGTTCGAACTCGATAACGCCACCAACGCGCGACTGGTCGCCGAGTATGGCGGCGCGCCAGGAATTGGCGTGGACGAACTGGTTTTTGGCGTGCCACACTTTCGCATCATCAACGCCGCGTACACCTATGCCCGGCCGGAAGGAGCGCGCTTCAACGATGGCGAACGGGGCGCTTGGTATTGCGCCTTCGACATGAAAACGGCGCTGGCCGAGATCATTTTCCACAAGACCGTGGAATACCAGGAAATCGACTATTTCGCCGACAGCGTCAGCTACCAGTCGCTGCTGGCCGATTTCTCCGCCAGCTTCCACGACCTACGCGGCCAGGAGCGCTATGCGGCCTGCCTCGACCCGGCCAGCTACATCGCCTCGCAAGACCTGGCCGCCATCCTGCTCGAGGCCGGTTCCATGGGCATCATCTTCCCCAGCACGCGGCTGGCGGGCGGCACCAACCTGGCCTGCTTCCGCCCTGCTCTGGTCGGCAATGTTCGCAAAGGCACCGCCTATCGGTTAACATGGCGGGGTACGCCGATACCGCACGTGGAAGCCCTCCCAGGCAAATAAACCGCGCGCATCGGCACCCGACTCACCGCAACCTGATCTCACATGCAAACCAATCCTGAAAAAGACACCGAACTGCGCCTCAAAGTCAACAGCGAAACGGCCCGCCTGGCCTGGAGCGAACTGGAAAAGCACTTCGCCCAAGGCAACGTCGTCTGGGTCGCCAATGAACTGGACCTGGTCGAAGTAGCCGTGCGCATCTCGCACGACGACAAGGCCACCATCACGCAATGGATGGCCGATGGCAAGGTAGCCAAAGTCTCCGACCAGCAGGCGCTGGACTGGCAGGCAGCCGACGCGGCGCTATGGGCCGTCGTCGTCAGCCCGTTTATTCTGGTGCAGCAGGAAAAGCCCACCAAACACTGACGCTGACAGGCTGCGCCAGAAACCAGGAAAATATGCGACCAACTAAATTCGGTACGTAATTTGGTCATACGGTGCTATCATCGGCCTGCCAACTTATGGAGGTGAGTATGAATTTTCTAAACATTCAGCCAATTAGTTACTTGAAGACCAACACCAGCGACGTGGTCAAACAGGTACTGGAGACTCATGACCCGGTAGCCATCACGGTAAATGGCAGAGTTCAGGCAGTTGTGCTAGACCCCGTTAGCTATCAAAAGACCCAAGATCAGCTTGCCATGCTCCGCATCCTTGCTCTCGGCCGCAAGCAGATTGAGCAAGGTAAAGTCATCGGTCATGATGACGTTGTGGCCCTTCTGGAAGCTGAAGACGACGACAACTGATTACGCAAATGAAAATCATTTGGACTCAATACGCCCTGAACGATTTACAGGATATTCGCTCCTATCTGAAGCAGAGCGAATCCCTTGCTTTTGCCAGGAAGGTGACGCAAGAGATTCTGGCTGAAGTCAGTTCACTCAAAGATTGGAACATTAAAGGTAGCTTTGTTCCTGAACTTGAAGACCTTCACTTGACGACTCACCGCCAACTGTTGGCCGGCCAGAATCGTATCATCATCGAGTACGGACATAACGATATTGTCTATGTTCATATGATTGCCCATACCAGCCGTGACCTGGAAGCATTGATTCGCCATCGCCTGCTCAATTCGTAGCCGGCAAGTCCTGCCAGGCACACGGCTGTATTGGATTTGACAATGCGCAGCAAGCGCATTGTCAGGCCATCATCAATGCCCTCCCCCCAAATACGCCGCGATCACCTTCGGATCGGTTTTCAGGCTTTCCGCCGGGCCGTGCACGGAAATGCTGCCGTTTTCCAGCACATAGCCGTAATCGGCCACGTTCAGGGCGGCGGCGGCGAATTGCTCGACCAGCAGCATGGTCACGCCTTCGGCCTTCAATCGCGTGATGATGCGGAAGACTTCTTCCACCAGAATCGGCGCCAGGCCCATCGACGGCTCGTCCAGCAGGATCACTTCCGGGTTCAGCATCACGGCGCGGGCCATGGCCAGCATCTGCTGCTCGCCGCCCGACAAGGTACCGGCCAGCTGGTCGCGTCGCTCCTTCAGGCGGGGGAACAACTCCAGGGCCTTGTCCAGGTCGCGCTTGATATCGCCTTTCGGGCGCGCCCGCGTGAAGCGGGGGAAGGCGCCCAGCAGCAGGTTGTCCGTCACCGACATCGAGGCGAACACCCTCCGTCCTTCCGGCGAATGGGCCAGGCCGGCGCGCGCGATCTTGTGCGAATCGAGGCCCGTGACGTCCTTGCCGCCCAGGGTGACGGTGCCCGATTTCGGTTTGAGCATGCCGGAAATGGCGCGCATGGTGGTGGTCTTGCCGGCCCCGTTCGAGCCGATCAGCGTCACCAGCTTGCCCTTCGGGACGTCGAGCGAAATGCCGTGCAGGACTTCGACTTTGCCGTAGGCGGCGTGCAGATTACTAATGGTCAGCATGGTCTTCCTCTCAGTGCGCCGCTGGCGCCAGGGTTTCGGCGCTGCCGCCCAGGTAGGCTTCAATCACTTTCGGGTCGCTCTGGACAAGCGCGGGTGCGCCTTCGGCGATCTTCTGGCCGAAGTCCAGCACCGTCACCACGTCCGACAGTGCCATCACCACGTCCATGTGGTGCTCGATCAGGATGATGGTGATGCCATGCTCGCGGATCTTGCGGATGATGGCCATCAGCTCCTTGATGTCGGGCGCCGTCAAGCCGGCCGCCGGTTCATCGAGCAGCAGCAAACGCGGGTTGAGGCCCAGCGCGCGGCCGATTTCCAGCAGCCGCTGCTTGCCATACGGCAGATTGCGCGCCTCTTCGTTGGCCAGGTCGGCCAGGCCCACGAATTCGAGGATGCTGGCGGCCCGCTCGCGCGCGGCCGTCTCTTCGCGCTTGTAGCGCGGCGTATGCAGCATCACGTCGAGCACGTTCGACTTGAAGGTGTTGTGCAGGCCCACCAGCACGTTTTCCGTCGCCGTCATCTCGCCGAACAGCTGCACGTTCTGGAAGGTGCGCGCCACGCCGCCCAGCGCGATCTCGGACGGCGTGCGGCCGGAGATCACGGCGCCGGCAAATTCCACCTTGCCCGCCGTCGGCTTGTAGATCCCCGTGAGCACGTTCATCATCGTGCTCTTGCCCGAGCCGTTCGGCCCGATCAAGCCGTGCACGGAGCCTTGCGTGACGTTCAGGTCCACCTGGTTCAGCGCTTTCAGGCCGCCGAACTGCATCAGGGCCTGGTCCACACGCAGCAGGGTCGCGCCCTGCTGCCCGCCTTGTGCGTGGTCGAACGGCGCCACGCCGTGGGAAGCGACGGCTTGCACATGGCGCCGGCCCTTGCCGATAAAGCTCATCAGGAAGCCGACGATGCCGTCCTGCAGGTAGTACACGACGAACAGGGTCATCAAACCGAAGATGGTCAGGCGCCAGTCGACCATGTTTTCCAGTTTGTAGGAAAACGCGGCCAGGCCGATGGTGGCCACCAGGGGCACGATCACGCCGCGCAAGGTGGAGCGCTTTTTCGCCAGCATGAAGGCGGAACCGATCACGCCCAGCACGGCGGCGCCGACGGCGATCTTGCGGAACAATTCGATGTCCGACAAGAGGCTCGGCAGCATGACGACGATCAGGGCGCCGATCAGCGCGCCCGAACGGGTCTTGCGTCCGCCCATGATGACGGCCAGCAGGAACAAGATCGTCAGCTCGAAGTTGTAGGTATTGGGCGAAATATACTCTTCCGAATACGCATACAGGCTGCCGGCCAGGCCCGCGAAACCGGCGCTGATGACGAAGGCGTACACCTTGTAGCGGTACACGGACACGCCCATGCAGTCCGAGGCGATGGGGCTGTCGCGCAAGGCTTCGAACGCGCGGCCCAGGTTTGATTTCAAGATGCGGTGCACCACCACCAGCGAGATCACCAGCAGCGCGGCGACCATGTAGTAGTACTCCACTTCCGTCAGTTTGTGGCCGAACAGGACGGGCTTGTGGATCTTGATGCCCATCGGCCCTTCCGTCAGGAAGCTCATTTCATTGATCAGGATTTGCACGATGGTGCCGAAGGCCAGGGTCACCATGGCCAGGTAGGGGCCCGTCACGCGCAGGGCCGGCAAGGCCAGGATGGCGCCAAACACGGCCGCGCCCAAAATACTGGCGGGAATGGCCAGCCAGAACGACACGCCCAGCTTGAACACCAGCACGCCCGTGACGTAGGAGCCGATGCCGAACAGGCCCGCGTGGCCCAGCGACACCTGCCCCGTGTAGCCGACGACGATGTCGAGGCCGAACAGCAGGATGGCGTAGATCAGGATGGTTTCGGCCAGGTGGATGTAATACGGGTTCGGGATGACGATGGGGAACAGTGCGAGCGCGGCCAGTCCCGCCGCGCTCAGCGCCAGCATGGTGATTTTCTTGTTCATGTCGTCCTCAGACTTTCTTGATCGCGGCTTTGCCGAACAGGCCGGACGGCTTGACGGCCAGCACCAGCAGCAACAGCAGCAGGCCAGGCACTTCCTTGTAGCCGGTGGAGATGTAGTAGCCGGTGGTCGTTTCCGCGATGCCCAGGATCAGGCCGCCGACGATGGCACCCACGCCCGAGGTCAGGCCGCCGATGATGGCCACGGCAAACGCTTTCAAGCCCAGCGACGCGCCCATGGTGGCTCCGGTCAAGGTCAGCGGCGCCACCAGCACGCCCGCAAAGGCGGCCGTGGCCGACGACAGCGCGTAGGAGAACGTGATGACCATGCCCGTGTTGATGCCCATCAGGCCGGCCGCGTCGCGGTCGTTGGCGGTCGCCACGACGGCCTTGCCGTAGATCGATTTGCGGTTGAACACTTCGACGGCCAGCATGATGGCCAGCGCGCCGACGATGACGGCCACCTGCATCTGCTGCACATTGGCGCCAAACACCTGGAACGGCGCGGCCGACAGCGGCGACGGGAACATCAGGTCATCCTTGCCCCAGATGTTTTCCGCCACGTTCTTGAAAATGATGGCCAGCGCGATGGTCGACATGATCCAGCCGAATTCGGACTTGATCTTGATGGCGGGCCGCACGCCTATCCATTCGACGAACACGCCCTGCAAGGCGCCGAAGACGATGACGATGGGGATCATCAACAGATAGCTCATGTAAGGGCCGCCGTGGATGGTACCCACCAGGGAGAGGCCCACGAGCGCGCCCAGCATCAGGGATTCGCCCTGGCCGAAATTGAGGGTGCCGGAAGTGGCAAAGGTCAGCTGGTAGCCGAAGGCGATGACGGCATAAATCATGCCCAGCGCGATGCCGCTGAAGACGAGCTGCAGGAAGATTTCCATGGTATTCCCCGGAAGACGAACGATGAAAAAATGGCCAGTCCTGATTCCTCAAGGCTGGCCACTGCGCGGCGAATGTCTGCCAGGCTTATTTCGCGAGGACGACTTTGCCGTCCTTGACTTCACCGAAGACTGTCAGCTCGGCCGTGATCGCTTCATGGTTGGTCTTGCTGAACGGTTTGTTGTAGGTGGTGACGGCGCCTTCCACCTTCTCGTTGAGGTTTTCCAGCGCGGCCCGCACTTTCGGGCCGTCCGTGCCGCCTGCCTGCTTGAAGGCGGCTGCCAGCAGGTAGATGGAATCGTAGCCTTGCGCGGCCGAGACGGCCGATGGCATGCGTCCGCCCGATGGCTTGTAGGCGGCCACGTAGGCGTCGATGAAGGCCTTGCGTTTCGGCGTGCTGGCATCCTGGATGAAGGTTTGCGGCATGCGCGTGCCATTGCCGTTCTTGCCCGCGTTGTCGATGAAGTTACCCATGGCCAGGGTCCAGCTGCCGATCAGCGGCACTTTCCAGCCCAGTTTTTCCATGCCGTTGGCGATCTGCGCCAGTTCCGGGCCGATGCCGTAGGTCAGCACGACTTCCGCACCCGCCTGCTTGGCTTTCAGCAGCTGGGCCGTCATGTCGACGTCCTTGATGTTGTATTTTTCCACGACGACGGGCTTGATGCCCTTCTTGTCGAGCGCCTTTTCCAGGTCTTCGCGGCCCAGCTGGCCGTAATTGGTCGAGTCGGCCAGGATCGCCACTTTCTTGAACTTGCGGTTCTCGATCGCCTCATGCACGATCATCCCGGACTGGATGGTGTCATTGGCCGCATTGCGGAAGACGTAGTTTTCCGGCTGGTCGGCGAATTGTTTGGTGACGATGGAACCGGTCGCCACATTGTTCATGACGGGAATTTTCGCTTCCTGGTAGAAGCGCTGCGATGCCAGGGCCACGCCCGTGTTGATGTAGCCGACGGTGGCGGCGACCTTTTCCTTGTTGATGAGCTCTTGGGCGATCTGCACGCCGCGTTCGTTTTTCGCTTCGTCATCGCGCTCGATCAGCAGCAGCGAACGGCCCAGTACGCCACCCTTGGCATTGATTTCAGCGACGGCCAGCTTGACGCCGTCGCGCATCGACACGCCCATCGGCGCGGAACCGCCCGTGAACGGACCGGACACGCCGATCTTGATGGGGTCGGCTGCGACTGCCGCCTGCGAGAAACCCAAAACCAAACTTGCTACAAGCAATTTCTGTTTCAAATTCATTGTCATCTCCTCTGTTACAACGTTTTTAATGCCACTTATTTTTATTGTCGTACGCTGGATAACCGCCCCATCGATAAATCATTGTAGGTGAGTAAACATGCCCCAGCAACAACTACATATGACGCGTCGCAACATGCAGAAAAGAGGCAATTGCTGGCCCGATGTCAGTCTTTTGTAAGGAAAATATGAGGCAAATTGGTGCACCTTGCGCCATCGGGCAACACTGCTGTGGCAAAACGCGACAGGAAAAAGGCGAGCTCGGCGATTCATCAGGACGCTGATCTGGCGCAATACTGGCACTGCCCAGCATGCTAACGTCGCCCTTGCCAGCGCGTACGCGCAAGTCCGATCAGCCACTCCCACCGCATGGAGGCGATATGCAGCGCCCGTCGAACTCGTCCATTTCTCCCCTGCTACTTGGCGCCATCGCCAGCCTGCTGCTGGGCGGCTGCGCCACCAACCTGGCGCCCGTGCGCACGTTTGCCGAACAGACGCAAAAGATGTCGGTCCAGTTCGAACCCATGCTGGCGGGCGGCGTCCACAGCTGCATGGACAAGGCCATGCGCAAACGCCTGATCCTGGCCGAGCGTTTCGATGCGCAAGCGAGCGAACAGGCGGCGCGCACCGATTGCGCCGCCATCGCGCAAGCCAGCACCTTGATCGCCAGCCTGAACGACCTCCTGCTGCGCTATGCCCACACCATGGCGGCGCTGGCCGATGAGAAGCTGCCCGTCTACAAGGAAGAAATTGCCGGACTCGGCGATGCCCTGGGCGGCCTGGCCCAGCCGGGTGGCGGCGCGCCCCTGCTCGATGCAGGCAAGCTGTCGAAGGTCGTCAAACTGAGCGAACACCTGAGCCGCCTGGCCACGCAGCGCCTGCAGAAATCGGCCTTGCGCGAATTGCTCGACGAGCAGGAAGCCGTCGACATCGTCAGCAACGCGCTCAAGGAGTATGCGCAGCGCAGCTACCGCGCCGGCTTGCAGGATGAATTGCGCGACCTGGACCTGCTGCGTGGCGCCGTCGACAAGGCCGCGCCGCGCGAACCGCTGGCCGCCAACTACATCCGCACGCGACTGCACTTGGAAGGCCGGCAATTGCAGGAAAGGGAAAAGATCGTCGCCGCATACGTCGCCGCCGTCGACGCGCTGCAAGCGAGCGTGGCCGCGCTGCGGGCCAATCTCGACCACCTGCAGGCGCCCGAACTGGAGCGGCAGTTGGCGCAATTTTCACGTCAGGTCGAGACGCTGCAAAAACAGGCTGTTTTCTATGGCCCCGCCCGCTGGTAAGCGGCGCGCACACAGGAGTATCCCATGGCCCAACTGACCGAACTGACAAAAGACCAAAGCTACGCCATCGCCGACAGCCTGGCGCAGGCGTCGAGCCTGGTGCTGGAATTGCGCATCCGCGAACGCGAGGCGCTGGCGCCGGACGAGCGCGCGCTGCTGGAGCAATATGAAGACCACCTGGACCAGATGGTGTCCCTGTTTCGCGCGTATGGCATTTACCTGACGGCCGAAGGCGCGGAACAGGCGCGCGGCGATATCGAGGGTGCCATCGCCAAGGGAAAACAGCAGCTCAAGCGCATCGCCGACGTGAAGGCCGCCATCGGTGCGGCGGCCAAACTGGTCGACCTGGGCGCAGCCATCCTGTCGCGCGATCCGTTCGCCATCGGCGAGGCGGCAGCCAGCCTGCGGGCCAAGCCGAAGAAGGACACGCCGGCGTAACTCAGGGCTCGGGCGGACGGTGCCCCATGGCGTGCGTGGCCATCTTCAGGAACAGGAACGACTGCTCCTCGTTGTGCGCATAACCCATCTGCCCCTCGGCCAGGGCCACGGATTTCTGCTGCAGCGCTTCCGGGTAGTCGAGGTCGCAGGCGGCGTCGAGCCAGTAACGCGCCCCGGCTTCATCGCTATCGAGCAGCATGTTCGCCACGATGAACATGGCCGGCGCCACGCCACGTTGGGCGGCCTGTTCCAGCCAGCGCAGCGCGGCGGCGCTGTCCTGCTGCCCGCCCATGCCGTTCTTGTGCATCAGGCCCAGGTAATATGCGGCCGGGCCGCTGCCCTGCCCCGCAGCCTGCTCGAACAGGGCGCGTGCCTGCGGCTGGGTCGATTCTCCCGCGCGCATCAAGACCTTGGCCCGGGCCGTGACATCGGGCGCGGCCACAACGGGCGACGCCAGCGCGGCGGCCAGCAGCAAGTTTGCCAGCATCATTTCGACAGGTCGAGCTGGTACAGCGCAAAGCCCTTGCCCGCGCCGTCGTCAGCCTTCAGCTGCGTGACGTTGTCGATGCCGGCCGCTTTCGCCAGGTCGATCACGTTCGGCGCCGAGTGGAAGACCACGGGGCCTTTCGTGGCCACCCTGGCGAAGCGCCAGCTGCGCGCCGAACCGTTTTTCGCGCGCGACAGGTTCTTTTCCTTGGTCACGTAAGCGATCAGGAGCTCACGGTTGTTGTCGGGCGAAGCCACCACCGTCTTGCTGCCGTCCAGGCCAGGGAAATTGCCGCCGCCGCTGGCGCGGTAGTTATTGGTCGCGATGAGGAATTCCTGCGCCGCGTTCACAGGCTTGCCCTTGTAGCTGAGGCCCTTGATGCGCTGGCCCGGCGGCTGCGTGACGTCGATCTGGTAGCGCACGTCGGCGCTGGTGATCGCGTCGAAGTTGTAGCTCGGATGGGCCGTATTGACCAGTTCCTGCACGTCCAGCTTGTTCGGGTCGATGGTATTGAAACGCTGCGCCGACTGTTCCAGCCAGGCTTTCAGGTCCGCGCCATTCATCTTCACGCCGTACAGCGCGTTCGGATACAAATACAGATCGGCCGCATTATTGAGCGCCACATTGCCCGCCTTGACGTCCGTGTAATCGGACACGCCGGCCGAGCCGCTCTTGAACGGCGACGACATCGACAGCACGGGCAAGTGCGCAAACTGCGGCAGGTTCGCCTTCACATACGCGGCCAGGTAGCCCGTTTGCGCCTGGTTCACCACTTCGATGGCACTGACGTCGCCCACGTCGGCAAAATACGTCGACATGCGGAAGTTCGTCGCGCCCACGGGCGTCTGCACGTAGGCGATCGTTGCCGCATGCTCCTCGGCCACCAGTCTGGCGATGACAGGATCGGGCTGGACGTAACTCTTGTCCGCATTCTGGATGCCGCGCGCTTCCACCGTGGTGGCGCTCTTGTCGACCACCCACTGCTTGCCGTCGTGGCGCAGGCGCAAACCGATCACCCCCAGGTGCTTGCCCCACAAATTGGCCATCACGGTGGGTACGCCATTGACCAGGCCACGGACCTTGTCGACGCCGGGCAAATTAAACTGCGGCACCGTGCTGGCCGCGTTCGGGAACAGCTGGTGCGAGTGGCCGATCAGCATGGCGTCCACGCCCGGCACTTGCGACAGGTAGTAATTACCGTTTTCCATGGTCGGCGAATACGGGCTGTCATCGAGGCCGCCGTGCGAGATCGCCACCACCAGTTCGGCGCCCTTGGCGCGCATCTCGGGGATGAATTTTTCCGCCGTCTCGCGCACGCCCTGCGTGTAGACGCGGCCTTCGAGCCAGCGCTTGTCCCAGGCCATGATGGTGGGCGGCGCGAAGCTGATGATGCCGACCTTCACGGTGCTGGTGATGGCCTTGCCATCGGGGCCGGTGGCCGTGATCTGCTTGTCGATGATGTGGTATGGCGCAAACAGGGGTTTACCCGTCTTGACGCTGTAGACGTTGGCCAGCACTTGCGGAAATGCGGGGCCGGCGCAGCGCGGTTTGCCGGCGTCGACGCTGTCGACGTCGAAGCGGTTACCCGTCACCTGGCTCAGGAACGCCAGGCCGTAGTTGAATTCATGGTTGCCGATGCCGCCGCCGTCCACTTTCAGCACATTCATGGCCTTGTAGATGGCCAGGGTCTGGTCGCAGGCCAGCGGTTTTACCAATGCCTGGTAGTCGGCCAGCGCCGTGCCCTGGATGGTGTCGCCGTTGTCGAGTAAAAGGTTGTTCGGGAACTGCGCGCGCGCCTGGGCGATCAGGGCCGCCGTGCGTTCCAGGCCGATCGACGGCTCCGCCTGCAGCTTGTAGTAATCATAACTAAGCACATTCGCGTGCAAGTCCGTCGTCTCGAGCAGGGCCAGGGTGGCGCTGCTGCCGGCCGGCGCGGCCGATGGCTGGACCGGACCGGTGGCGGCGGGCGGCAAGGTGCCGCAGCCGGCCAGCAGCAACGGTAACAGGGCAAGACGGGGAGATTGAAGCATGATGTATTCCTGTGGAAAGACAATATCGCCAGCATCATACGCAGCACGGCAGCCCCTATCAAGGCAAAAATATTGTCGCAAATACAGCGAAATGATGATTTTATTGCCCTGTGCGGCATCGATTCGGCGCCCCCGGCATCAGAAACGCGCCGCGCTCGCGTATAATTCAGGGTTTGATTTCACCATAGAAGACCAGAACATTATGGAAGCCGAACGCATCAATATCATCTCCGCCCTGCTCAACGACCTGACGGTCCGCGAAGCCGAACTTCGGAGGTATCTTTGACTTCACTGTCAAGTCGGAGAAACTAGAGCAAGTCAACGAAGAACTGGAAGATCCTACCGTCTGGAACGATCCCAAGCGCGCCCAGGACCTCGGTAAAGAGAAGAAGGCGCTGGAAGCCATCGTCTTCACCCTGGCCAAGGCCGATGCCGACCTGCGCGACACCCGCGACCTGTTCGACATGGCCCGCGAAGAAGGCGACGACGACACGCTCGAAGCGATCGAGCAGGACGTGCAGGAAATCCGCAAGGTCATCGAAAGCATGGAATTCCGCCGGATGTTCAACAATCCGATGGACCCGAACAACTGCTTCATCGACATCCAGGCCGGCGCCGGCGGCACGGAAGCCCAGGACTGGGCTTCGATGCTGCTGCGCCAGTACCTGCGCTATTGCGAACGCAAGGGCTTCAAGGTCGAAATCCTCGAGCAGTCCGACGGCGAGGTAGCCGGCATCAAGACGGCCACCCTGAAGGTCGAGGGCGATCACGCCTACGGCTTCCTGCGCACGGAAACGGGCGTGCACCGCCTGGTGCGCAAGTCGCCGTTCGACTCGGCCAACGGCCGCCACACCTCGTTTACGTCGCTGTTCGTGTATCCGGAAGTCGACGATTCGATCGAGATCGACGTCAACCCGGCCGACATCCGCGTCGATACCTACCGCGCGTCGGGCGCCGGCGGTCAGCACATCAACAAGACCGACTCCGCCGTCCGCATGACCCATGCGCCGACCGGTATCGTGGTGCAGTGCCAGAACGACCGTTCGCAGCACCGCAACCGCGCCGAAGCGATGGAAATGCTGAAAGCGAAGCTGTACGAACATGAACTGCGCAAGCGCATGAGCGAACAGCAAAAGCTGGAAGACTCGAAGACGGATGTGGGCTGGGGTCACCAGATCCGCTCCTACGTGCTGGACCAGTCCCGCATCAAGGACTTGCGCACCGGTTTCGAGACGGGCAATACCAAGGGCGTGCTCGATGGCGACATCGACGACTTCATTTCCGCCTCGCTCAAGCAAGGCGTATAAGGATGAACGCACCCGCTCCAGCGCAGCGCGCCTTCCTGTTCGACATGGATGGCACGATCGTCGACAACATGGCCTTCCATACGACATCATGGCTGGCGTTCTTTGAACGCCACGGCCATGCGCTGGATGCGGACGCCTTTTTCCGCGACACGGCAGGACGGCAGGGACATGAAATCATCGCCAAGTACCTGGGCGAAGATGCCGACCACGTCACCCTGCTGGCTGAAAAGGAAGTCGTCTACCGCGAACTGTATGGCCCGCACCTGGCGACAGTCGCCGGTTTCGACCGGCTGATCGCCAGCGCGCGCCAGGCCGGCGTGGGACTGGTGGTCGGCACGGCAGCGCCGGCCGAGAACATCGCGTTCACGCTCGACGGCCTGGACCTGCGCCACCGCTTCGACGCCATCGTCGGCGCCGCCGACGTGGAACGGGGCAAGCCGCACCCGGACGTGTTCCTGAAAGGCGCGCTGCTGGCCGGCGCGCTGCCGCAAGACTGCATCGTCTTTGAAGACGCGCCCCTGGGCGTGGAAGCGGCGCGCCGTGCCGGCATGCGGGTCGTGGTACTCACCACCACCCTGCCGGCCGAGGCGTTTGCCGCCTTCGACAACGTCATTGCCATCGTGCCGGATTTCTCCTCGCTCGACGTCGACGCACTGTTTGCCAGCGTGGCGCCAGCGCTGGCACCACATCATCAATAATCACCAACGAAGAACACCATGACTACGGATATCCAAGAACAAGCCGCCGCACCCGATGAAAACAAGATCATCGCCGAGCGCCGCGTCAAGCTGGCAGCACTGCGCGAACAAGGCGTCGCCTTCCCGAACGATTTCCGCCCCGAGCACAAGGCGGCCGATCTGCACGCGCAATACGGCGGCAAGACGCGCGAAGAGCTGGAAGAAAACCCCGTACACGTGGTGCTGGCCGGCCGCATGATGCTCAAGCGCGAAGCTGGCAAGAAAGCCGCTTTCGCCACCTTGCAAGATGCTTCCGGCCCGAAGGCCGACGGCCGCATCCAGATCTACGCCACCTTGGACCTGACCGGCGAAGCGGCCATGGCCGCCCTGCACCACTATGACCTGGGCGATATCCTGGGCGTGCAAGGCACCTTGTTCAAGACCAAGACGGACGAGCTGACCATCAAGGTCACGGAACTGCGTCTGATCACCAAGTCGCTGCGCCCGCTGCCGGACAAATTCCACGGCCTGGCCGATCAGGAAACGAAGTACCGCCAGCGCTACGTCGACCTGATCATGAACGAAGAGACGCGCCGCACCTTCAAGGCGCGTACCGCCGCCATCTCGTCGATCCGCCGCTTCATGGAAAAGAACGAGTTCATGGAAGTGGAAACGCCGATGCTGCACACGATCCCTGGCGGCGCGGCAGCCAAGCCATTCATCACGCACCACAATGCGCTGGACATGCAGATGTTCCTGCGCATCGCGCCCGAGCTGTACCTGAAGCGCCTGGTCGTGGGCGGCTTCGACCGCGTGTTCGAGATCAACCGCAACTTCCGCAACGAAGGCGTGTCGATCCGTCACAATCCTGAATTCACGATGATGGAATTCTACGCGGCCTACACCGACTACAAATGGCTGATGGATTTCACGGAAGCCGTCATCCGCCAGGCCGCCATCGACGCGCACGGCACCGCCACCCTGACCTACGGCGGCCGCGAGCTGGACCTGGCAAAACCGTTCCACCGCCTGACGATCGTCGAAGCGATCAACAAGTACGCGCCGGGCTACACGCCGGAGCAGTTGAACGATGCGGACTTCATCAAGGAAGAGCTGAAGAAATTCGGCGTCAAGCCGTTCGCCACGGCCGGCCTGGGCGCGCTGCAACTGGCGCTGTTCGAAGAGACGGCTGAAGCGCAGCTGTGGGAACCGACCTACATCATCGACTACCCGGTCGAAGTGTCGCCACTGGCGCGCGCTTCCGACACGGTGGCCGGCATCACCGAACGCTTCGAGCTGTTCATGGTGGGCCGCGAAATCGCCAACGGCTTCTCCGAGTTGAACGACGCGGAAGACCAGTCGGCCCGCTTCCTGGCGCAAGTCGCCGCCAAGGACGCTGGTGATGAAGAGGCGATGTTCTACGACGCCGACTACATCCGCGCGCTCGAGTACGGCATGCCGCCAGCCGGCGGCTGCGGCATCGGCATCGACCGCCTGATGATGATCATCACGGATTCGCCGAACATCCGCGACGTCCTGCTGTTCCCGCATTTACGCCGCGAAGAGTAATCACGGAGGCAAGCCGATAAAAAGCCGCCTGATTTTGCGATCAGGCGGCTTTTTTACGTCTGCGGTCGTCAGCCAGCCAGGGTCACGCGCTGGTGGCTGCGGCTGGCCTGCTGCGCCGCCAATGCCGTGGCCAGCGCGCGCATGCCGTCGTCACCCGTGGCGGCCGGCTGTCCTTCGCCGCGCATGGTGCGCTGGAAGGCGCGCACCGAGCGCACGTACAGGTTTTCATGCTCGACGGGGATATCGATGCTGCCGCCGTCGCGCGTCAGGCTGATGGTGCCGACGGGGCGCTGCGTCATCACGCCGGTGGCGAAGATGGTGCCCTTGGTGCCGATGATTTCCACTCCGGACAGCGAATGCGGCGCGTTGAACGCGTCGTGCACCTGCACCAGGGCGCCGTTGTCGAACTCGATGACGGCCATCAGGCCCTCTTCCAGCCCGGCCACCGTCATGCCGCCGCTGGTGGCGCAAGCCGTGACGTGGCGCGGTTCAGAGTCGAGCAGGAAGCGCAGGGTATCGACATCGTGCACGAACATGTCGAGCGTGACGCCGCCCGACTCCGGCGCGTCCAGGCGCCAGCCGCGCAGGTGCTGCGGCAGATTGTTCGCGTGCAGCACGCGGCCATACAGGGGCTGGCCGATCTCGCCCGCGCGTATCAGCTCGCGCACCTTGCCGTGACTGGCCGCGTTGCGCAGGTGGTGGTTAATTCCCAGCACCACGCCCGCTTCGGCGCAGCCATCGACCATGCGGCGGGCGTCTTCCAGGTTCAGCGCCAGCGGCTTTTCGCACAGCACGTGCTTGCCCGCGCGCGCCGCCTGCAAGGTCTGCGCCATGTGCAGCTCGTTGGTGGTGCTGATATATACGGCATCCGCGCCCGGATGCGCGAGCGCCGCATCGAGGTCCGTGTAGCTGGCGGCGATGCCGAACTGTTCGGCAAAGGCGGCGCCGCGCGCGGCATCGCGGCTGACCACGGCCAGCACTTCGGCGTCGCCCTGCTGGCGGATCGCGTCGACCATCCATTCGCGCGCCACGGTGCTGGCGCCGACCAGTATCCATCCGATTTTCTTCATTCGATTCTCCCCTTAAAAAGTATGGCGCAGGCCGAGGTTCCAGGCCTGGTTGCCGGTACCGTTGTCGGTGGCGTTGCCCACCACATAGGCGGCGCCGTTGCGGTTGTCGATGTGCGCGTAGGCCGCATACAAGGTGCTGCGTTTCGACAGCGCATAGGTGTAGCCGATGCCGATCTGCGTAGCGTCGCCGTTGGCGGCGCGCCTGTCGTCGCGCCGCACGTACGAGAACAGGACTCTGTGCGGCCCGACAGGCACCGTGGCGCCCAGCATCAGGTCCGCGCTGTCGACCGTGGTGGCGGCGCCCGCCGTGCTCTTGCTGACGGCGACGGCACCATGCGCCTTGACCACGCCAAAGTCCCAGGTGGCGCCCAGCACCGTGTTCCTCGCCCTGCCCGCCACCAGCGCGGTCGACAGCGTATTGGCGTCCTGGTGCGCCATGCGCACATACAGCGGCCCGCTGGCATAGGTGGCCGCCGCGCCCGCGTAGCGTTTGGCCGAGGCGTCGCCCGGCACTTCGCCGAAGCCGTACGCCAGTTCGCCGGAAAGGCCGCCGCGCACGGGCGAGCTGTAGGTGATGCTGTTGTCGACCCGGCTGATGTAGCCGGCCGTGAAGACATTGCTTATCCTGCCCGCGAAACCCAGGTAAAACGGGTCCAGCGCCCCCAGACTGCTGTCGATGAACGTGTACTGGCGGCCCAGCCGCAGCGTGCCCGCCGCGCCGGCCAGGCCGACGAAGGCCTGGCGTCCGAACAGCAGGCCGCCCTGGGCCGATGCGCCCGTGTCGGCCAGGATGCCCGCATCGAAGGTAAATATCGCCGTCATGCCGCCGCCCAGGTCTTCGCTGCCCTTGAAACCGAGCCGCGAGCCGTTGGCGATGCCGCTCGTCAGCTTGAGCACCCTGCCACCGGGGCCGCCATTCTCGGACACCACGCCCAGGTCCGCGATGCCATACATGGTGACGTTCGACTGCGCGCTACACAGGCCGCCGCAAGCGCCCGCGCCAATGATGATTGCTCTTGCTACCTTGTTCTTCATTTTTTCCCTGTCTGTGGATACTGTTCTTGGCCGACCAAGTGGCGCGGACGCTCGCCGCGCAAGCCGGCCAGCAGGTTGTCCACGGCCTGCTGCGCCATGGCGTAGCGCGTTTCGTGCGTGGCCGAGCCGATATGCGGCAGCGCCACCACGTTGGCCATGTGCGGCAGCGGATTGTCCGGCGCCAGCGGTTCGCGCTCGAACACGTCGAGACCGGCGCCGTGGATGGCGCCCTGCCGCAGCGCCTCGATCAGCGCCGCCTCGTCGACGATGCGCCCGCGCGAACCGTTGATGAAGATGGCGCCGGG
Organism: Janthinobacterium sp. HH104; assembly: GCF_001758715.1. Lineage (NCBI taxonomy): Bacteria > Pseudomonadati > Pseudomonadota > Betaproteobacteria > Burkholderiales > Oxalobacteraceae > Janthinobacterium > Janthinobacterium sp. HH104. Next base: position 41,784 of record NZ_LRIB01000050.1, read on the forward strand.
GCGCATCAGCGCGAACTCGCGCCGGCCCATCATGCGTTCCGTCTGTGCCGTCAGCGGCAGCACCACGCAGACGAAATCGGAACCGGCCAGCAAGTCGTCGAGCGCGACCTGGCGCGCGCCCAGGGCCGCTTCCACCTCGGGCACCGCCTCGCCATTCACGTACAGCACCTGCATGCCGAAGCCCAGCGCGGCGCGGCGGGCGACGGCGCGGCCGATGCGGCCCATGCCCAGCATGCCGATGGTCTTGCCGTGGACGTTGACGCCATACTGGCTCTCGCCCACGCTGCGCGTCCATCGCCCGGCCTTGACGAATTCGGCCAGTTCGACGACGCGCCGCGCGCTGGCAAGGATCAGCGCGAAGATCGTGTCGGCCGTCGTTTCCGTCAGCACGTCCGGCGTATTGGCCAGCAAGATGCCCCGTTCGCGCAGGTAATCGACGTCGAACTGGTCGACGCCCACGGAAATGGTGGAAATGATGCGCAGGTCGACGGCCGGGTCCAGCAGTTCGCGGTCCAGGCGCACGCTGGCGCCCAGCAAGCCGTGCGCGCTGCGGATGGCGGCGGCGAATGCGGCGCGGTTGCCCGCGTCGATCGCCTCGAAATACGTCACATCGCATTCGGCGCGCAGGCGCGCCAGCAGCGGTTCGGCCAGCTTTTTATAGACAACCACATGTTTTTTCACGAGTGTTTCCCCTGTACGGTTCAAGATGGGACCAGCGCGTCGAGCTGGGCGCGGGTCGGCAAGCCTTCCATGTCGCCGGCCACCTGAATGGCAAAAGCGCCGACCCGGTTGCCGCGCCCTACCGCCTGCGCCAGCGGCAAGCCTTCCAGCAAGGCGCTGACCAGGCCGGCCGCGAAGCCGTCGCCGGCGCCCACCGTGTCGACCACGTTGGCCACGCGCTCGCCCGCCACCATGCCGCTGTCGCCATCGGCCGTGCGGTAATAGGCGCCCTCGGCGCCCAGCTTGATGACCACGAGGCGCGCGCCCTGCTGCAGATAAAAGCCGGCGACGTCGTGCGGCAGATCGTGGCCAGTGAGGATTTTTCCCTCCCCCAGGCCGGGCAGCACCCAGTCCGCCTTGGCGGCGAGGCGGTTGATCTGTTCCACCATGACGGCTTGCGACGGCCACAGCGAGGGCCGCAGGTTCGGGTCGAACGACACGGTGCGGCCGTTGGCGCGCATGAAGTCAAGCGCCTGGCTGGCGAACGCCAGGCTGGTCTCGGACAGCGCCGCGGCCACGCCCGTGGCGTGCAAGTGGCGCGCGGACAGGAAATAGTCGGGGTCGAAGTGTTCGGGCGCCAGCCGGCTGGCGGCGGAACCCTTGCGGAAGTACTCGACCAGCGGATCGGCGCCGTTCTCGGCCTTCTCCTTGAGCAGGAAGCCGCTGGACTGGCCGGCGACGGCGACGACCCGGCTGCAATCGACGCCCTCTGTCTGCACGCTGGCGCGGATGAAGCGGCCGAACGAGTCGTCGCCCACGCGGCTCAGCCAGCCGACTCTCAGGCCCAGGCGCGCCAGGCCGATGGCGACATTCGTTTCGGCGCCGGCCAGGCGGCGCGTAAAGTGCGCCACGGCCGCCAGGTCGCCCGTTTGCTCGGCAACGAACATCGCCATCGCCTCGCCGTAAGTAACAACGTCAAGCTTCATCATGCAGCCTCCAGTATCTGAATATAGCGGCCCGTTTCGGCCACCAGGTCGGCGCCCTCGAGCGGGAATTCGATGGCCCGTTGCACGCCCTGCGCAAAGTGCGCGAAGACGGCGCGCCAGGATGGATCGGTGTCGGAAACGGCACACGCGGACAAGCGCCCCCCGTCGTCAAGAACCGCCTTGCAATGCACGTAGCGCACGTACGGCGCCAGCAGGCGCGCCGCCTGCTGCGCATCCTCGCCCACCCAGCGCCAGTTGCCGATATCGAAGGTCAGCCCCACGGGCAGCCCGATGTCGCGCGCCGTCGCCAGGAAGCGCGCCATCGTCGCGAGCTTGCCGCCGTGGGCCGTCTGGTCGTTTTCCACCAGCAGCGCCACGGATGCTGCCTCCAGCTGGGCCTTCAAGGCCGGCAAGTCCGGCGCGGCCGGGTAATGGCCCAGCGACACCTTCAGGTAGCGCGCGCCCAGGCGCGCCGCCTCGTCCAGCATCTGCCGCAGCAGTTCGTGCTGCAACCGCCCGTCCGTATCCCACAATTCGATGGGCGTGGAATACACGCAGTACAGGCCGCGCGCAGCCACCGCCGCGCCCATGCGCGCCAGGTCCGGCAAGTCGGACGTGAACAGTTCGCGGCGGATCTCGATGCCGGCGCCGCCCGCATCGGCCACCACGTCGATGAAATGGCTCTGCCCCAGCTGCCTTACCCTGCTTGCGCCGTAAGCCGACGCCGCCACCAGGACGGGGCTCACTTGATCGCTCCCGCGCCGACGAACTGGCGCGCTTCGGGCGTTTGCGGGTTGCTGAAGAAGGCTTCCGACGGCCCGCTTTCCCACACCAATCCCTGGTGCATGAAGACGGTGACGTCGGCCATGCGCCGGGCGAACTCCATCTCGTGCGTCACCAAGAGCATCGTCATGCCCGCCTGCGCCAGCTCTTCCATCACCTTCAGTACTTCCTGCGTCAGTTCCGGATCGAGCGCCGACGTCACTTCGTCGAACAGCATCACTTGCGGCTCCATCGCCAGCGAACGGGCGATCGCCACGCGCTGCTGCTGGCCGCCCGACAGCTGCTCGGGATAGGACTCGCGCTTGTGATCCAGGCCCACCTGCTTGAGCACGCGCAGCGCCGTGGCGCGGCCCTGGGCATCGGGCACCTTCTTGACGATGCGCGGCGCCAGCATGACGTTTTCTTCCACGGTCAGGTGGGGGAACAGGTTGTAGCTCTGGAAGACCATGCCGACATCCTTGCGCAAGTCGAGCAGATGTTCCTGGCGCGCCGTCAGCGTGTGGCCGGCCACGACGATGCTGCCGCTGTCGATGGTTTCCAGGCCGTTGATACAGCGCAGCATGGTGCTCTTGCCGGAGCCGCTGCGGCCGATCACGGCGATCACCTGGCCCCGCTCGACGGCGAACGACACGCCCTTGAGCACGTGGTTGGCGCCGAAGCTCTTGCTGATATTGTCGATTTCAACGATGGGCATGGAATTTCCTTTCCAGTGAATGGCTGTAGCGCGACAGCGGATAGCACATCGCGAAGTAGATCAGGGCGACGATGGGGAAGACGATGAACGGCAGGAAGGTCGCATTGCTGACCAGCTGCCCTGCCCGCGTCAGTTCCACCACGCCGATGATCGAGGTGATCGAAGTGTTCTTGATGATCTGCACCATGAAGCCCACGGTCGGCGGCAGCGAATGGCGCAGCGCCTGCGGCAGGATGACGTAGCGCAGCTGCTGGTAGCGGTTCAGCGCCAGCGCGGCCGATGCTTCCCACTGCTGCCGCTGCACGCCTTCGATGCAGCCGCGCCAGATCTCGCCCAGGTAGGCGCTGGCAAAGATCGTCATCGCCGCACCGGCAGCGATGACCGGCGACAGCTTGTAGCCGAACAGGGCCAGCCCGTAATAGGTCAGGAACAGCACGATCAGCACGGGCGTGCCCTGGACCAGCTGGATGTACAGGGCGCTGATGAAACGCAGGAACGGGCTGCGCGCCGTGCGCAGCAGCGCCACCGCGAAGCCGGCGATGCCGCCCGTGATGAAGACGATCAGCGACAGGCCGATGGTCCAGCGCGTGGCCTCGAGCAGGAATTGCAGATTATCCCAGGAAAAATCACTGATCATGTCATGCTCCCATGCGCACCGCGCCCAGACGGCGGCGGCGTTTGAAGACGATCTGGCCCAGCACCCAGAAGCTGAAGCGGAACAGCAGAGCCAGCAGGATGTACAGCACCATCACGACGATGTAGATCTCGAAGCTGCGGAAGGTTTCCGAGTCGAGCAGGTGCGCTGCGGCCGTCAGCTCTTCGGCGGAAATGGCCGACACGACGCTCGAGGCCAGCATCATCAAGGTGAACTGGCTGGCCAGCGCCGGATAGACTTTTTCCAGCGCCGGCAGCAGCACTACGTGGCGCATCACCTGCCAGCGCGTCATGCCCAGCGCCTGCGCCGCCTCGAGCTGCGACGGATGCACGGCGCCGATGCCGGCGCGCACGATCTCGGCAGCATAAGCACCCAGGTTGACCGTCATGGCGACGAGCGCGGCGCCGTTCGCGTCGAGCTGCAGGCCCAGCGACGGCAAGCCGAAGTAGATGATGAACAGCTGCACCAGGAACGGCGTGCTGCGGATGATCTCGACATAGGCGCGCACCACCGCGCGGGCATAGGCGGGACCGTTCTTCAGGATGACGGCGGCGCACACGCCCACCGCCAGCCCCAGCACCATCGACAAGGCGCTCAGGCGTATCGTCAGCGCCGCGCCCCACAACAGGCGGTCCAGCGATTGCATGACGAGTTCGAAATGAAATTCATACGGCATACTCAACTCCTTTCTACGTGTGCGTCCCCGGCCGCGCCACCATGGCGGCGCGCCGTGCGGACGAGCACTATCGCTGTGCGGGTTGCGGTATCAGAAGGTCGGCAGCGCCGGCAGCGGCGCGCCGCTCCACTTGCGCGCGATGGCGTCGAGTTCGCCGTTCAGCTTGACGTAGTAGATGAAGTTGTTGAGCCACTGGTGCAGCTCGAAGTCGCCGCGGCGCACGGCCATCGAGTTCGGTTGCAGCGAGTACGAGAAGCGGACCTCGATCTTGCCCGCGCCGCGCGTCTTGATGATGTCGAGCGCCATTGTGCTGGGAATCGAGACGGCGTCGACCTGCTTGCTGAGCAAGGCCTGGGTGACGGTGGCGTCATCCTCGAAACGCACGATGCTGGTGCCGGCCGGCGCCATGCGGCTCAGCGCCGTGTCATTCGTGGTGCCGCGCGTCACGCCCACCTTCTTGCCCTTCAAGTCGGCCAGGGCCTTGAATTTTCCGCCGACCGGGGCGACGATGGCCAGCTCGAACGCGCTGTAGGGCATGGTGAACATCAGGGTCTTGGCCCGTTCCGGCGTGGGCGCCAGGGTCGCCACGAGGAAGTCGACCTTGCCCGATTCCAGCGACGGCACGCGCGACGGCGCCGTCAGCGGGACGATTTCCACGGGCAGGTTCAGGTATTTGCCGATCAGGTTGGCGACGTCGACGTCATAGCCGACGGGCACGCCCTTGGCGTCGATGCTGCCAAACGGCGGCGTGCCGCTGACCACGCCGATGGTCAGCTTGCCCTTCTTGATCAAGTCGCCAAGCGTCTGGGCACCGGCATCGGCCGCCGCACCCAAGGCGCATGTTGCTGCCAGCGCGCAGGCCACGATTTTCGCGTAAAACAGTGTCGTCATCTTCATGCTTCAGTCTCCTGTGATCCCGGTACCGGCCTCGTCGAAGCACTTCCGGGAATATTGTCAAATGGACGATTTATTTCGTCTCTTGCCGTGTCATTACAACTTCATGCCAACTTCGTGCAACCATTGCCCTGCCTGACTATCCATACCCCTTTCCTGGCTGAATACAATCTATGAAACCGGTTCCATAACTTTCCAAAAAAAAGGGCAAGGCCCTCTTCCCCGTCAGTCGCCGCCCCGGGTGGAGTTGCGCACGATCAGCTTGCCAGGCAACAGCACCTCGCGCGGCGGGCACTGTTCGCCCTGCAGGCGCGACAGCATGCACGTCATCGCCGAAAAGCCGATCTCGTATGTCTGCTGCTCGATCGTGCTCAGGCCCGCCAGCGGCGACCATGGCAATTCGTCAAAGCCCAGCAAGCCCACGTCCTGCGGCATGCGCAATGCGAGGCGCTGCAGCATCAGCGCCAGTTCCAGCGCCACCATGCCGTTCGAGGCCAGCAGCGCCACCCGGCGGCCGCGCCATTGCGCCAGGCATTGCCGCACCTGCGCGTCGATGGCGGGTCTGTCGTCCAGGTCCACCGCCAGCACTTCGCCCACGCAGCCCGGATGCTCGGCCATCACGGACTGGAAACCGTCGGCGCGCATCAGGCGCGAACTGACGCCCGTCAAGGGCGGCGCGACGAAGGCGATGGCGTCGAAACCCTGCTCGATCAGGTGCGCCGTGGCCAGCCGGCCCGCCTGCACATTGTCCAGGCCCACCAGGTCGAAATCGGCGCCCTCGATGCGGCGGTCGACCAGCACGATGGGCATGCCCGCCTGCTGCAAGTCGGACGACTCGATATTGCGTCCCTGCGTATTGACGATCAGCCCTTCCACGCTGTACGAGCGCAGCGCGGCCAGCGACTGGCGTTCGCGCTGTTCGTCATTGCCGGTATTACATAAAATCAAGGTATAGCCATGCTGCTGGCAAGCCGCTTCCACGCCTTGCAGCACGGCCACCGTGTAGGGATTGAGCATGTCCGCCACGACCATGCCGATCAACCGCGTGCGTCCCCGCTTGAGGCCGCGCGCCATCTGGTTCGGCTGGTAGCCGAGGCGTGCGATGGTGCTGGTGATCTGCTGGCGGATGTTCTCGGACAGCGCATCGAGTTCGCCGCCGAGAAAGCGCGACACGCTCGTCTTCGATACGCCCGCCTCGCGCGCCACTTGGGCGATGGTCACGGGCCGCGCCGGCTCGCCGGAAACTGTTTTTTTATTGCCGCTTACTGAATCCAAGCTTGTTCTCCACGACCTGTTGACCTGCATATTTTTATTTTGGAACCGGTTCCAAAGATAGCACCCACGAATCGATGACGCAAGCGATTTGATTGCTTGTGGCGGCGAAGGAACAAGATGGGGGCATCAATGGAAAAGCGCCGCCCGCCCCCGGCAAACGCAGGGAACGGGTGGCGCGGTGGTTTCAAGACTGTTTACTGGACCACGGTGTAGCACGGCACGTAAGCCGTACCCGCCAGTTTCATGCGGTGCTGCGCCACGAAGGAAGCGAGCAGCGCATCCATGGGGCCGGCGATGGATTTGTCGCCGTGGATCTCGAAGTTGCCGTACTTTTCGATCGAGCGGATGCCGTCATCCTTGACGTTGCCCGCCACCACGCCCGAAAACGCGCGGCGCAACTGGGCCGCCAGCAAGTGCGTGGGCTGGTTCTTGTGCAGGCTCAGGTTGCGCATGTTTTCATGCGTGGGCTGGAACGGTTTCTGGAACTCGTGGTCTATCTTCAACAGCCAATTGAAGTAATACGCGTCGCTGTGCGCCTTGCGGAATTCGCGCACCTGACGGATGCCTTCGAGCATTTCACGCGCCACCAGTTCCGGGTCGTCGATGATGATCTTGTAGCGCTGTTGCGCTTCCGGGCCCAGGGTGTCGTGGATGAACTGGTTGATTTGCACGAAGTATTCGCGCGACGTTTCCGGGCCCGTGAAGATCAGCGGGAAAGGAATCTCGGCGTTGTCCGGGTGCAGCAGGATGCCGAGGATATACAGAATCTCTTCGGCCGTGCCCGCGCCGCCGGGGAACACCACGATGCCGTGGCCGGCGCGCACGAACGCTTCCAGGCGCTTTTCGATGTCCGGCATGATGACGAGGTCATTGACGATGGGGTTCGGCGACTCGGCCGCGATGATGCCCGGCTCGGTGATGCCCAGGTAGCGGCCATTGTGCAGGCGTTGCTTGGCGTGGCCGATGGTGGCTCCCTTCATGGGGCCCTTCATGGCGCCCGGGCCGCAGCCGGTACAGATGTCGAGGCCGCGCAAGCCCAGCTGGTAACCCACTTCCTTCGAGTAATTGTATTCGGCGCGGTTGATCGAGTGGCCGCCCCAGCACACGACCAGGTTCGGGTTGAGCTGGGTTTGCAGCACGTTGGCATTGCGCAGGATATGGAAGACGGCGTCCGTCACGCCTTCCGTGCTCTGCAAGTCGAATTTCGGGTTGCCCGTCACTTCATCGCTGACGAAGATAATGTCGCGCAACACGGCAAACAGGTGCTCGTGGATGCCCTTGATCATCTTGCCGTCGACAAAGGCGATGGCCGGCGCGCCCTTGATGTCGAGCTTGATACCGCGCTCGCGCTGGATGATCGAGATTTCAAATGACTGGTAGCGCTCCAGCAGGGCGCGGCCATCGTCGATGGTGCTGCCGCAATTCAAGACCGCCAGCGCGCAGCGGCGGAAGGTGTTGTACAGGCCGCCCTGGCTGGTGTCGAGCAGTTTGTTGACTTCAGTCTTGGAGAGCACGTCCAGGCGGCCTTCCGGTGAAACCAGAGTATCGATAACGTCGTGTTCCATAATGCGAAAAATCCCTTTAAAAATCGATGCTCGAAGGTCTTGCAGCCTTAATATACGACAAGTCAGGCAAGTTGTGCTGTGCCGCCGCAAAATCGCCGGGCCCGCCCTTGCCTGCAAACCGGTTTGACTAATATGAAACAGTCATTCTTGCTAATGCGAATCGAAACCTTCGCTCAGCGCAATTTGTAGATTAGAATGCCAGCCTATTGGAATTCCCGTGCGTGAGGTTCTTCATGAGAGTCCCCGCCGCCCGCAGGCTTCCATAAGTTCGTTGTATCGATTGACTATAATAATTTTTCAGGAGGAACCGCATGAGCGGTGCGACTACGCCCAACAAGGAAGCCGTTATTCCCGAGTTCAAGCAGATTATGGGCCATCCAAGCCCATTGTGGATGTTGTTCATGACTGAATTCTGGGAACGCTTCGCGTTCTACGGAGTTCGCTGGGCGCTGGTCCTGTACATCGTGGCCCAGTTCCACGCTGGCGACGGTTCGGGACAGGCAGCGGCCAACCTTACCTACGGTTCCTTCCTCGCGCTGGTGTACGCCGGCGCCCTGTTCGGCGGCTACATCGCCGACCGTGTCATCGGTTACCAGCGCTCGATCCTGCTGGGCGCCGTCTTCATGGCTGCCGGCCTGTTCTGCATCTCGGTACCGAACCAGGACATCTTCAACCTGGGCCTGGCCACCATGATCGTCGGCAACGGCATGTTCAAACCGAACATTTCAACCATGGTCGGCAAGCTGTACACGACAGCCGATCCGCGCCGCGACAGTGGCTTCACGATCTTCTACATGGGTATCAACATGGGCGCCATGGTCGCGCCCGTCTTCACCCAGTGGCTGGCCGAGTCGATCTTCGGCACCAGCGCCATGCCGTCGTACAAGATGGTCTTCATGGCATCCGGTTTCGGCATGCTGATCAGCCTGGTATGGTTCGCCATCGGCCGCCGCGCCCTGAAAGGCATCGGCGCTCCTGAAGCCGGTTCCGGCAACCCGATGCGCGTCGTCTGGGTGGCCGTCGGTTCCCTGTGCGTGATCCCGCTGATGTACTTCCTGCTGACCGTCGGCGCTGAAAAGCTGCAAATCGTCCTGACCGTGCTGTTCGTCGGCCTGGCCGTGATGCTGATGATCGAAGGCATACGCAACGGTAAAGTTGCGCGTGACCGCGTCATCGCCATGCTGCTGATCTTTGTCTTCAACATCCTGTTCTGGATGTTCTTCGAACAGGCAGGCAGCTCGTTTACCTTCCTGGCCGACAAGATCGTCAACCGCGACCTGGGCTTCTGGATCTTCCCGACCGCCTACTTCCAGACCGTCAATTCGGTCGCCATCATCGTCTTCGCGCCGATCATCGCCGCCATCTGGGTTTTCCTGGCGCGCCACAACGTCAATCCTTCGATTCCGCGCAAATTCGGCCTGGGCTTGCTGGGCAATGCGCTGGCCTTCGGCCTGCTGATCTTCGCTCTGTCGAGCCTGGTTGGCGCCGATAACAAGATCCCGTTCTGGACCCTGACCACCGTGTACGTGCTGCAATCGATCGGCGAGCTGTGCCTGTCGCCTATCGGCCTGTCGATGGTCACCAAGCTGGCGCCAGTGCGCCTGGTCGGCCTGGGCATGGGCGGCTGGTTCCTGTCGACCGGTATCGGCAACAACCTGTCGGGCATCTTCGCCAGCCACGTCAGCGGCACCAGCGGCATGTCGGTGCAGTCGGCCCTGTCCGGCTACACCTTCGGCTTCTGGTCCCTGCTGGGCGCCGGTGTCGTGCTGTTCCTGATCGCACCGCTGATCAACAAACTGATGCACGGCGTGAAGTAAGCTTCTGCCTTAGCTGACAACGGCGGCCTGCGGGCCGCCGTTTTTCATTCCAGCGCCAGTTTTTGCCCGGCCGGGCGGTACAATACGGCCAGGGCCGCCGGCCACTCCACTCACATCACCAAAGAATATTATGTCCAGCATCTCCACCACCACGCCCCTCTCCGACGACGAATACGCCGAACTCGACACCCTGCTGGCCGCGCCTGCGCTGGAAAGCCGCGCCATGGACGTGTCGATGCTGGAAGGTTTTCTCACGGCCGTCGCCCTGAGCCCGAAACAGATCGCGCCGGAACAGTGGCTGCCATGGGTGTGGGACAAGGCGGCCGGCAACGCCTTGCCAGCGCAGGACGAGGCCGGCGAACGGGCAGCCAGCCTGGCGCAGCGCCACCACGCCTACATGGTCGAATGGCTGGCGAAGGACCCGGACAGCTTCGAGCCCATCTACGTCTGCGGCCCCGAATGGAGCGTGCCCGCCTGGTGCGCCGGCTTTATCCTGGGAACGAGCCTGGACAAGCCCCAGTGGGCGGCCCTGGCCGTCAGCCACCCTGAGTACCTGGCGCCGTTCCAGCACCTGGCCACGGCCAGCGAACTCGATGACGATGCAGCCGAAACGGCCATGGATGGCGTGATTCCCGCCGTCATCGCCATCAACGCGGCCTGGGCGCGCCAGCGCCACCTGAAACAAAGCCAGCCCGGCGCCACCGTGCTGCGCGAACTGCCGAAGACGGGCCGCAACGACCCGTGCCACTGCGGCAGCGGCAAGAAGTACAAAAAATGCTGTGCCGACGCCGATAGCGCGGCCGCCTAAGACGGTATCTCCTTGCGCCAGCTGCTGACGGCCATCCTGCGCTTCCTGCTGCGCCACGCGCTGCAGTTCGCCCTGTTCATCGTCATCCTGCTGGCCGGACGCCTGCTGCTGGCCGAATGGCGCGCCTACAGCGCCGGCAGCGAGGCCGTGGCCGCACTGAGGCTGGCCGCCGACGGCGCCGATCATCATGGCGCCGGCTTGGCCGCTGCCGCCACGGCGCAGGTCAACGCCTTGCAAAAGGCCTCGCAAGCGGCCATCGCCACGCGCCTGGCGCAAGTGCAGGTGCAATTGACCACCTTGCGCGCGCGGCAGCAACCATCGCTGTTTACGCTTCCCCTGCCCGACACGACCACCCTGGCCCTGCACGCGCAGGAGGAAGCCACGCGCCGCGTGGAGATCGAAGTGCTGGCGCAGGAAGCCCGCTATCTGACGGCCCTGCAAGCGGCGATCAGTGGCGAAGATGCGCGGCAGACCCTGGCGCGCCTGCACGCGGAACATGTGCGCGCGTATGCGGCGCTGCAAGCCAACCTGCGCCAGCGCCGGCAACTGGAAGCGCGGCACCCGCTGGCCACCCGCCTGCCCGGCAGCGACGCCTATGCGCAGCTGTCGCAGCTCGAAGCGCAAGGCCAGCGCTTGCGCGAGATCAACCTGCAAGCGTATCAGGCCTGGACAGCGCAGCGCGCGCGCAGCAGCGCCAGCCACTCTGCCCGCCCCGCCCCATTCGCCATCGACACGCAAGCCTTGGCCGGTGCGCTGGCGCCCGTGCAAAAAGCCATCGCGGCCGGCGAAACGCAGCTGGCGCGCAACTGGATCGCCCGCTGGCGCGCGCCCGTCATGGACGTGGCGCCCACGGCCGCCCTGCTGGTGCTGTCGGCCATTTTGCTGCCCGTGGCGATCAAGGCCTTCTTTTACTTCGTGCTGGCGCCCATCGCTGCCCGTTTGCCGCCGCTGTCGATCGCGCGCGAGCTGCAGATGGCGGGCAGCTCCCTCCCCTTGCCGCCGCATGGCGAATCGCGCATTTCCGCCGTCTCGCAGGGCTTGCTGCTGCAGCGCGGGCAGCGGATGCTGATCCACCCCGAATACCTGCAATCGTCGCCCGTCAGCACACGCAAGCGCACGCAATGGCTGCTGGACTGGCGCTTCCCGTTCACCAGCCTGGCCGCCGGCATGGTGGCGCTGACCCGGCTGGAAAGCGGCGAGCCGGCATCCGTGACGATATCCGCCAGCGACGACCCGCTGCTGGAAGTGGCCATCGTCCACCTGCCGGCCGGCAGCGCATTGGTATTCCAGCCGCGGGGCCTGGTCGGATTGATTGCCGATGCGGGCCAGCCTCTGGCGATCAGCAGCCACTGGCGCCTGGGCAGCCTGCACGCCTGGCTCACCCTGCAGCTGCGCTTCATCGTCTTTCGCGGCCCCGTCACCCTGATCGTGCGCGGCTGCCGCGGCGTGCGCCTGGAGCGGGCCGGCCAGGGACGCTCGATCAGCCAGTCCGCCACCCTGGGTTTCAGCACCGACGTGCTGTACTCGACGATACGCAGCGAAACCTTCATCCCCTATCTGCGCGGCCAGCAGGCGCTGCTCAACGACCGCTTCGACGGCGGCAACGGCGTCTACCTGTACGAAGAAACCCCGCGCCACGGCAAGCAGCCGGGCAAGGTGGGCAGCTGGTTCGAGGGTTTCACGGACGCGATCTTGAAAGTGTTCGGCATCTAGCCGGAGAAACAATGCGCTGCCGGCTACGCCGCAATCGAATGCGACACCGTCAGCCACTCGCCCGGCTGCAGATTCGCCGCCGCCTCGCGCGTGGCCAGCACGCTGTCGGGGTCCAGGTCGGAGCGTTTCAGCTTGTAGGAATAGGCGAAATCATCGGCATCGAATGCTTGCCCCGCCTTGACGTAATACTTGAAGCCGACAAAGGAATCGGGATTGGTGACGACCGAGTACTCAAGCGTGACATTGTTCATGGCGGGCCTCGTCAACGGTGGTGAGACATCCATTATGCGTCAATTCCGGTCGCGGCGATGCGGCGGCTGATCCTTGCGGCAAGTCAATAGCCGTGCCGGCTGCCGGCGCTACAGTAGCCGGAGCCCACCACTACGCCATCACTGCCATGCGCACCTTGCTCACGAAAATCCGGAACACACTGGCGCCGCAGGCAAGCCTGCCGGCGGCCGCGCGCATGGAGCGGCTGTCGGACCGGCGCGGCCTGCCAGCCCTTGACCCCGGGCCGCAAGCCGTCGTCAAGGCTTGCACGGCCTGGCTGTGCGCGGCGCAGGACCATTCCAGCTCAAAGGACGGCGGCGTCGCGCGCGACTACAGCCTGCTGACAGGCTGGTCGAGTTCCTACCCGGAGACCACCGGCTACATCATCCCCACGGTCATCGCCCTGGCGCAGCGCACGGGCGACGAGGGGTTGCATTGGCGCGCGCGGCGCATGCTCGATTGGTGCGTGGCCATCCAGTTCCCGGAAGGCGGTTTCCAGGGCGGGAAAATCGATTCCACGCCGCGCGTGCCGGTCACCTTCAACACGGGCCAGATTTTGCTGGGCCTGGCCGCCGGCGTGGCAGCGTACGGCGCGGCCTACGAGGACGCCATGCACCGTGCGGCAAGCTGGCTGCGCGACAGCCAGGATGGCGACGGCTGCTGGCGCCGCCATCCGACGCCCTTCGCCAGCGCCGGCGACAAGGCCTACGAAACGCACGTGGCGTGGGGCCTGTTCGAAGCGGACCGCGTCGCGCCGGGCCACGGCTATGGCGCGGCCGGCCTGCGCCAGGTCGACTGGGCGCTAACCAAGCAGCGCCCCAACGGCTGGTTCGCCTCGAACTGCCTGGACAACCCGCTGCTGCCCCTGACCCATACCATCGGCTACGCCTTGCGCGGCCTGCTCGAGGCGCACCGCTTTTCGGCGCGTGCCGGCCTGCTGGACGCCGCCGCGCGCACCGGCACGAGCGTCGCCAAGGCCGTGAGGGACGACGGCTACCTGACAGGTCGCCTCGGCCCGGACTTCCAGCCGGGGGCCGGCTACGCCTGCCTCACGGGTTCCGCGCAGAACGCGCATTGTCTGTTCCTGCTGTACCAGCTCACGGGCGAGCGGCGCTACCTCGACGCAGGGCGCAGCCTGAACCGCTTCGTACGGCGCTCCATCAGCATCGACGGTCCCGCGCATGCGCGCGGCGGCGTCAAGGGCTCGTTTCCCGTCGATGGCGACTACGGGACATGGGCCTACCTGAACTGGGCGGCCAAGTTCTGCATCGATGCCAACCTGCTGGAAATGGAAATCGGAGATGCTTGACGAGGCCAAGCGCGCCGCCAGGGCCGCACTGGAAGCATGGCGCCGCGCCGCCAGCGCCCGGCAGGTACGTCACAGTGCGCCCCACGTGACGCGTGCCGGATTGGCCGCCGATCTGGCGCGGCTGGGCATCGCGCACGGAGATACGCTGTTCATCCATTCATCGCTGAAAAGCCTCGGCTACGTGGAAGGCGGCGCGCTGGCCGTGATAAACGCCCTGCAGGACGCCGTCGGCCCGCAAGGCACCCTGCTGCTGCCCACCTACTATCTGCCGGGCGGCACGGTGCGCGCCACCTGCGCCATGCCCGACTATGTGTTCGACCCGCGCCGCCATGGCACACACATGGGACGCCTGCCCGAAGCCTTCCTTGCCAGCGCCAATGTCCGGCGCAGCATCCACCCTACTCACTCCGTGTCCGCGTGGGGCCGCCATGCCGCTCACCTTACCGAGGCGCATCACCACGCGCCCTCGATCTTCGGCATGGACTCGCCGTGGCAGCGTTTCATCGGCTGCGATCAAGCGAAGGTGCTGGGTCTCGGCATTTCCATGGGACCGGTGACGTTCTATCACGCGCTGGAAGACGACATGGGCGACGCCTTTCCCGTGCCCGTGTGGGAAGACGATACCAAGCTGCTGCCCTGCCTGGACCACGCGGGCCGGCGCTGGGAAGTGCCCGTGCGCCCGTTCGATCCGGCAGTCGCCCAGCGCCGCATCGACCATCCCGGCCGCGCCGACCTGCGCGACTACTTTCACCGGGAATTCGACGCGGCCGGCCTGCGCGTCAACGGCCAAGTGGGCGACGCGGCGTCGTGGTGCATACTGGCGCAGGCATTTTATGCGCACCTGGGCCGGCTCGCGTCCGACGACGTGACGATCTACGCCACAGCGGCGCAGCTGGCGGCACGGCCGGTGAGGCCGTGACACGCCAGCGACTACTTGCGCTGCAGATCGTACACACCGCCTCCATTCGCAACAAAATACAGGGTGCCGCCGCCGTCACTCACCTCATCTTCGATGGGGCCATCCGTGCCACGCTTGCTCACCGTCCAGCTTCCCGCCTGCAAATCCGCCACCAGCACCTGCATGGATGCGCTTTGCGCCGGCAACTCGACGGTGACAGTCCCGCCCAGCGGCAAGCCGCTTTTGGAAAACAGCACCACGCGGTCCTGGATTTTCACGCCAGCCAGCAGGGCCGAATCGATGGCCGTCGTCGGCAGCGCAGGCAGCGTGCTGCTGGCATCCATCACCTGCATCACGTTCAGGAACACATCCGTTTCGTTCCCGCTCGGCGGCGACACTTCCAGCCGCCACGCGCCCGCTTCCTCGGTCGAATAATCGGCTTCAGGCTGGATAGGATAGTTCGTGCCGCCAACGCTGAATTCATTGCCGCTGCCGCCGACCTTGGCCAGCAGCGCATTCGCCGGCAGCAAGGTGCGGTTGATCAGCTTGCCGTTGTACTGCAAGGTGCTGTTGTAATCCCAGTCCGTGCGCTGGATGAGCACCGTGTCGCCGCTGATTTGCGGCTCAAACTGGCTGTGCAGCAGCCAGGTCTTCTTGAACCCCGCGTCGCTGGCGCTGACTTTGTCGAACACGATCAGGGCCGCCGGGTGATCCGTATTCTTGAGATTCAAGAACACGAATGAGCGCTGGAACTGGCGCACCTTGCTGCTGTACGCGGCCGTCAGGTCGCCCTTGATGTAGCTGAAGTCGGGCGCCCCGGCCGCGCCGCCGACCTGCTGCTGGCGCAGGACAGTGGCCACCTTGTAGCCATTGGCCAGTTCCGCCACGGATGACGGCTCGTCGCCCGGGAAGCGCTGCCCGCCGTCATTGGCATAGCCGTCGAAATTCTCGTCCGGGTCATGCACGAGCATGGTGTTGTGCGCGATGCTGCGCTTGTGATAATTCATGTCGTGCGCACTGCCGTATTCCAGGGGGATGCTGGGATCGGCCACATCCCTGCCGCTATAAATGCCCGAATCGATGGCCAGGCCGCCCTTGTAGTAAATCTGAAAATGCCCGGCGTCATAATGCTCGTGGTTGCCGAACCAGTCGCCGCCGAGCTTCATCGTCGCCACGACATTGCCTGACTCCACATGTATGCCATCGGTCCACCCCGTGCGAGCGATCATCAGGCCGGCGGGATCCGGAAAATATTTGGTCAAGGGCAACGCAGCTGGACTCGGCGTGCTCCCCATGGTCGTATTGCCCAGCAGAATAGGCCAGATGCTGTCCTTGGGGTGGATAAAACTGGTCGACGGCTGCAACGACTGCTTCAAATACTCATGCTTCAAGGTGGGATTGTTGTAGTAGGTGGCGGGCAGCATGAAGGCCAGCGGTTCGCTCCAATACTCCCTGCTGTTGGTGTAGGAGGAGTGATAGACGTCGCCATCACGCATCCATTGTCCGTCGGGGCGGCGCGTGTACAGCCAGTGATACGGCGTCATCTGCTGCACGGGATCGAACACGGGCGCGGCGCCCATGCGCCGGAATATCCATGCGGCGTACATATCCGCCAGGAAACGCACCGTGCCATACGACGCACCCTGGTGATACGCTTGCGCGGCGTAGGCATAGTTACGCGGCGCGATATAGTCGGCAAAGAAGCGCCCGGCAACGATGTTGTAGACCAGCGGCGCCTCGTCATAAAAGGCGATGGCGGCCGACAGTTGGTCGCGCAGCAGCTGGTTGTCGCTGCCATGGCCGACGACGGGGCCTTGCCGCGATGGCGGAAAGCCGATTTCCATCGTGGCTGCCAGCTGCGTAAAACGCGCGACGACATAGGCGCGCTGCTGCGCACTCATCAGATGGAAGCACCAGTCATACACCATGGCGCTGGCCAGGATGATATCGCCTTTCTCGTTCGGGTGATTGTAGCCGGGCGCAAACTGCACGGCCGCCAGGTAGTCGAGCAGCATCTGCACGGCTTCCCGGCCCCGCTGCGCCTGCGCCGGCGAACCGTCGCGTTCGTACAGCAGAGAGTACAGCGCCTTCGCCTTGATCGCGCTCACGGCATCGACCTGGTGGTTGCTCCTGGCCGGGCCGCCAGGCACGAACACGGGCAACGCCACCACCGCCGGTGCCGCGACAAACCCATTCAGGACAGCGCGATGCTGCACCATTTCCTGCGCGCCGGACTCGAAACGGCTGCGTATCGCGGCCAGGTCCCCCACCCGGGCAAACACGCGCGGATGCTCGCCGGCGGGCGGCAGCACGGTGGGCAGCGGATACACGCCATAGCCTTGCGGGACAAAATCGGCCAGCGCCGTGACCAGCAAGCAATCGATCCCCAGGCCGCCTTCGCGGTACTGGAGTTTCAGTTCGCGCTCGCCAGCGGCGAGCCAGCGCGTGACGGGCAGCCAGGTCCACTTCGGTGGCTGGCCGGCGGTGAACGGCACGGATGCACTGGCATAGGCGCCATTGTCGACCGCCAGGTACAAGGACGCGGCGTTCGCCGCCGGCGCCAGCACGCGCAGCCAGATCGTATAGTTGCCATCGCGGGGCACGGTCACGCTGTACGACAATTGCGCCGCCGCGCCTGGCGACTCGGCACGCGCCAGGTCAGCCGGCGTACTCAGATAGCCGCCGCCGGAAACCACGTTGCCGCCCTGGCTTTCCAGCCCCCATGGCGCGCCAGGCGCCGTACTTTCCGCCTCAAACATGGCCTCGACGGGAAAAGGCGTGGCATGCAGGGCAGGACTGGCTGCCAGCAAGGCAAAAGAGATAAAACCGCGTCGCAGTGGGGACATCAGGAGGACTCCAGATTGTTGTATTTTAAACAGCAACAACAATACACTACTTGGCGATATTTGATTCCATTTTTATAACAAAAATACCTGAGCCGGCCGGCGACGGGCAAAAAAAACCGCCCGGATCGTCATGACACCGGGCGGTTTTCATTGGAGCGCGTAAAACATCAAGCCTGCGAACTGCCCGCTTTCTTCTCGCGCGCCACGATATACAGCAGCACGATGATGACGGCATACGGCAGCAGCGACAGCGCGTCCGAGTGCAGGCCCGCGTAGAACGGGTTGCCGTGCTCGGCCCAGTCGGCCATCATCTGGTCGAAGTGCGTGAGCACGCCGGCCGTGATGGCGATGATGATGCCGGCCAGCGCGCCGCCGGCGATGTAGCCGGAGGCCAGCAGCACGCCCGAGCTGCGGTCGCCCGCCAGCTGGCGCTCTTCCTCGTTCAGCTTTGCGTTGTGTTCCAGCTTGTTGTTGCGGCGGTCCGCCAGCCAGCGCACCAGGCCGCCGACGAAGATCGGCAAGGTCGATGACAGCGGCAGGTACACGCCGACGGAAAACGCCAGCGACGGGATACCGGCCATTTCAAGCACCACGGCGATCATCACGCCGAACAGCACCAGGGTCCACGGCAGTTGCTGGTCGAGGATGCCCTTGATGATGTAGGACATCAGCACGGCCTTCGGCGCATCGTATTTCTTCACTTCCGAACCGTCCGGACGCTTGCTGTAATGGCCGTTGATGCCCGGATCGACCAGGTAAGCCAGCTGGCCATCTTCCTTGACGAAATACTTGCCGGCCGGGCCACCCACGGTGTCCGTCTTTTGCCAGACTTTATACGTATTGTGGTCGGTATCGGCTTGCGGGCCATGCAGCTCGCCCGTCACCGTCAGCTTCGACGCATCGACCGTCAGGCCGGGCGCCACTTGCGCGGCCGGCACGTAGACGGTGCTCGCTTCATTCAGTTTCAGCAGAATCGGGCCGAGGATCAGCGCGGACGACAGCGCGCCTGCCAGAATCGCGTATTGCTGCAGGCGCGGCGTGGCGCCCACCAGGTAGCCGGTTTTCAAGTCTTGCGAGGTGGTGCCCGCATTGCTGGCGGCGATGCAGACGATGGCGCCCACCGACAGGGCCGTCACATAGTAACGCCCGCCCGTCCAGCCCATGATCAGGAAGATCAGGCAGGTAAACAGCAAGGTGGCCACGGCCATGCCGGAGATCGGGTTCGACGACGAGCCGATTTCACCGGTCAGGCGCGACGACACGGTGGCGAACAGGAAGCCGAAGACGAGGATCAGCAGCGCGCCGAGGAAATTCATGTGCAGCGGCGTGGCGAAGGTGATCACTGCGATGATGGACAGGCAGCCGATGACGACCCATTTCAGGGGGATGTCCTGGTCGGTGCGCAAGGTGGAATTGCTCTTGACGCCCTTGCCGATGCCTTTCAGGCCGGCCGACAGGCTGCGCCAGATCATGGGCATGGCGCGCACGAGGGAAATCAGGCCGCCGGCGGCCACTGCCCCCGCACCGATGTACAGCACGTAGGCGCTGCGCACGTCGTCCGCGCCCATTTCGCTGATCAACTTGGTGCCAGGAGACAGCACGGTGGTCAGGCTGTCGCCGAAGAACTTGATCATCGGGATCAGCAGCAGGTAAGACAGCACGCCGCCAGCCGCCATGGTGGCGGCGATGCGCGGGCCGATGATGTAGCCCACGCCCAGCAATTCAGGGGAAATCTCGGCGCCGATGGAGCCGCCCTTGAGCGGCGCGGCAAATTCCACGCCCGGCGTATCCTTCCAGCCCTTGAACGAGATATTGAACACCTTGTACAGCAAGCCGACGGCAAAACCGCCGAAGATGATCTTGGCGCGGCGCTTCGCGTCCAGCGCGGCGGCCGAATCCTTCTCGATGCTTTCGCCGGCGGCGATGCGCGATTCTTCCGTGGCGGCAGCCTTGAGCACTTCGGCGCACGCCGTGCCTTCGGGGAATTTGAGTTCCTTGTGCTGGTCGACGATCATGGTGCGGCGCATCGGGATCATCATCAGGATGCCCAGCAGGCCGCCGAGGATACCGACCAGCATGACCCGCGAGATTTCCAGGTCGAAGCCGAGGATCAAAATGGCCGGCATGGTCACGCCCAGGCCGAAGGCCAGCGATTCGCCGGCCGAACCGGCCGTTTGCGTGATGCTGTTTTCCAGGATCGACGAATCCTTGCCGCCCACCTTCTTGGCCAGGCCGAACAGGGTGATGGCGATCACGGCGACGGGGATCGACGCGCTGACGGTCAGACCCACTTTCAGCACCAGGTACAGCGAGGAGGCGCCAAAGACCATCCCCAGGATGACGCCCATGAATAGCGCGCGGAAGGTCATCTCGGGCAGCTTCGCATCGGCCGGAATGTACGGCTTCACGACGCTCGGTGTTGCATCTTTTGCCATGGATATTTCCTTAATTTTTAAAAATAAACAGCCCGGATTGACGCCCGGGCTATTTTCTTGAAGCCGAGACTATCGCACAGCCGCGTTTCGATGAAAAGGTTTTTTGCTCCCGGTCCCGGCGGCCAGCCCTGGCACCCGCCCGCGCCGGAACGGCTGGCGCATTGGTCTATAATCGCTGCCACCGTGCCCTGCACGCTCACGTGAGACTGCCTTGACTGCCAAACGAACCGGATTCCCCTGGCCTTCCCGCCGCGCCACCGTGCGCGGCTTCATCATCGCCGGCTGCGCCGCGCTGGCCGCTGCCCTGCTGCTGGCCGCCTACCTGTTCCTGTACGTGCGCCCCCGCCTGCCCGAACTGGGCGTCATCACCGACTACCAGCCGAAGATACCACTGCGCGTGTACACGACCGACAATGTGCTGATCGGCGAATTCGGCGAAGAGCACCGCGACTTCGTGCCGATTGCGCAAGTGCCGGAAATGATGAAGAAGGCCTTGCTGGCCATCGAGGATGGCCGCTTCTACGAGCACCACGGCATCGACTTCGTGCGGGCCGGCGGCGCCGTGCTGTCGAACCTGCGCCACGGCTTCGGCCACGGCGGCGGCTCCACCATCACCATGCAGGTGGCGCGCAATTTCTTCCTGACGCGCGAAAAAGTCGCTTCGCGCAAGCTCAACGAAATCATGCTGGCCCTGAAAATCGAGTCGGCCCTGTCGAAAGAGCAGATTCTTGAGCTGTACATGAACCAGATGTACCTGGGCCAGCGCTCGTTCGGCTTCGGCAGCGCGGCGCAGACGTATTTCGGCAAACCGCTCAATGAACTGTCGATCGCGGAAATGGCCATGCTGGCGGGCCTGCCGCAAAACCCGTCGCGCCACAACCCGATCAGCAATCCGAAAAAGGCGCACGCGCGCCAGCGGCTGGTCTTGAAACGCATGCGCGAACTCGATTACATCAGCGAAGGCCAGTACCAGCAAGCGCTGGCCCAGCCGCTGCATATCAATAGCCGCGGCAAGCAGGGTTTCGATACCCACGCCGAATACGTGGCCGAACTGGCGCGCCAGGCCGTCTACGCGAAGTTCAAGGAGGACAGCTACACCAAGGGAATCAGCGTCTACACGACGATCCTGAAAGCGGACCAGGACGCGGCCTACGCCTCGACGCGCCGCAACGTCATCGCCTACGACCAGCGCCACGGCTACCGCGGCCCGGAAACCTTCATCGACATGCCGGCCGATCCCGAGCAGCGCGACGACGCCATCGACGCGGCGCTGCAAAAACGCCCGGACAGCGACGGCCTGATCGCCGCCGTCGTCACGGACGTGGCCAGCGGCAAGGTGGTGGCCGACACGGGCGACGGCGACGCCAAGACGATCACAGGTGATGGCTTGCGCTTTGCCGCCCCCGCCCTGTCCGCCAAGGCCAGCGCCGGCATCAAGCTGCGCCCGGGCGCCGTGATCCGCATCACCAGGGATGGCAAGGACAACTGGGCCATCACGCAAGTGCCGCTGGTGGCCGCCGCCTTTGTCTCGCTCGACGCGGACACGGGCGCCTACCACGCCATGGTGGGCGGCTTCGACTACAACCTGCAAAAGTTCAATCACGTGACGCAAGCGTGGCGCCAGCCCGGTTCGGCGATGAAACCGTTCGTGTATTCGGCGGCGCTGGAAAAAGGCTTTTCGCCGGCCACCCTGATCAATGACGTGCCTTTGGAAATGCAGGCGGGCGGCAAGGTGTGGGCGCCGCAGAACGACGACTTCAAGTTCGACGGCCCCATCACCATGCGCTATGCGCTGGCGCAATCGAAGAACGTGGCCTCGGTGCGCATCCTGCGCGCGCTGGGCGTGTCGTACACGCACGACTTCATGGAAAAATTCGGCTTCGACCCGGCCCGCCAGCCGAACAATCTGACCATGGCGCTGGGCACGGGTTCCGTCACGCCCGTGCAGATGGCGGGCGCCTACGCCCTGTTCGCCAATGGCGGCCACCAGGTGGAACCTTACCTGATCGACCGCATCGTCGATGCCAAGGGCGCCATCCTGATGCAGACCAAGCCGCCCGCGCCGAACGACGACAAGACCCTGGCACTCGACCCGCGCAACGCCTTCGTGATGGACAGCATGCTGCGCGAAGTGGCGCGCACGGGCACGGGCGCGGCGGCGACAAAAAAACTGGGCCGGACTGACATCGCCGGCAAGACGGGCACCACCAGCGACGCCGTCGACGGCTGGTTCGCCGGCTACAGCGGCGGCATCGTGGCCGTGGCGTGGATGGGCTACGACGAGCCCAAGTCCCTGGGCGGACGCGAATTCGGCGCCACCCTGGCCATGCCGATCTGGATCGACTACATGCGCACGGCCCTGTCGACGCGCCCGCAAATCACGCGCGCCGTGCCGGAGGGCCTGAGCCAGGTCGACGGCGAGTGGCTGTACGATGAATTCATCGACATGAACGGGGTCAAGACGCTGGATATGGACGTGGAGACGCCGACGGATCCGGCGGCCGTGCCGGAGACGCTGCCCATAGAAACCACGAACTGATCAGTAGGTCGGGTTAGCCGGAACGGCGTAACCCGACAAGCCGCCGTCGGCGGCGTTTTTACGGCGCCTTGACCATGCTCAAATACCCGCGCGCCGTACTGACGACGCTATCGGCGAAATCGTCGACATTGACCTTCGCGGCGCGGTACTTCCAGCGTTTCACG
This sequence comes from Janthinobacterium sp. HH104, assembly GCF_001758715.1. Classification (NCBI taxonomy): domain Bacteria; kingdom Pseudomonadati; phylum Pseudomonadota; class Betaproteobacteria; order Burkholderiales; family Oxalobacteraceae; genus Janthinobacterium; species Janthinobacterium sp. HH104. The sequence continues at coordinate 64,771 of NZ_LRIB01000050.1, forward strand.
TACCAGTCCTGGAACAGGGCCAGGCAGTGCGCGGCCAGCAAGGTCGGATCGCCCTGCGGCTTCGGTTCGATTTCGGCGATGGTGGCCGCGATCAGGGTCTGCACATACAGTTCCGAATTCTTCGCCATGCTGCGCTGCTCGACCTGCAGCACGCGCGAATCCATGAAGACGAAATAAAACCACGGCTGCAGCACTTCGGACAGGTAGATCGACGAGCGTATCATCGCTTCGAGGCGGTCCAGCGGCGACTTCACGTCGACGAACAGCTGCGGCAAGGCTTGCGTGGCGTGGCGCACCACGTCCTCGATCATTTCGGCCAGTTGATCCTTGCTGGTGATGTAGCCATACAGGCCGCCCATCGACAGCCCCGTCTCGCGGCACAGGTCGCGCAAGCTCATGGCGCGAAAACCCACGTCATTGGCCAGGCGGAAGGTGGCGACGAAGATGCGTTCAAGATTTTCCAGCGCCGGCTTGCGGCGCTTGACGCCGATACGTTCCGCGTGGCGGTCAAGAATATATTCCCAGATGTTTTCGCCATTTAAAGGCGTCATCTGCTGAAACTGTTCAAAATTAAAATGGGTCGACAAGTGCATTCCCAAATAACGGTGTAAGAGCGATATCCATGCAATGCCTGGGCAAGGCACTGCAAGACGGCGGGACGGCTGATGCGGGGCCGATTATAGCTCAGGAAAACAACTATTTTACTTTTCAACTATGCAATGGGCGCATAAGCCACGCCAAATACCCACAGTTATTGCGCTGCATCATGCAATTCAAATGCAATTTACATCGAGCGGTGCTACATTTAAAAAACCGAGCGCTCGCTATTTTTAATGCATCGAGAATGCAAGGAGTGCACGGTTCACCGCTACAGCATCGACATTTCCATATTATTCAAATAACGGAGACAAAATGAAGACTCGCTTTTGGCAACTGCTATCCACCCTGCTGTTCACCCTCGCCATCCTGCCCGGCAGCGCCAGCGCCGCCGGCTACACGCAAACGAAGTACCCGATCGTGCTCGTGCACGGCTTGTTCGGCTTCGACAAGCTCGGTCCCGTCGACTATTTTTATGGCGTCTCCGACGCCTTGCGCAGCGGCGGCGCACAAGTGTATGTGACCACCGTGTCGGCCGCCAACAGCACGGAAGTGCGCGGCGAGCAGCTATTGTCGCAGGTGCGGCAAATCCTCGCCGCCACGGGGGCGGCCAAGGTCAATTTGATCGGCCATAGCCACGGCGGCCCCACGGCCCGCTATGTCGCTTCCGTGCGCCCCGATCTGGTGGCGTCCGTCACCAGCGTGGCCGGCGTGAACAAAGGCTCCAAGGTGGCCGATATCCTCAGCGGCGCCATTCCCAACACCAGCAACGCGTTGGGCAATGCGCTGGCCTCCCTGATCGGCATTTTGTCGGGTAACAAGGGCTTGCCGCAAAACGCGGGCGCCTCGCTGGCGTCGCTGTCCACGGCCGGCTCGCTCGCTTTTAATAGCCGCCATCCGCAAGGTGTGCCCACCTCCGCCTGCGGCGAAGGCGCGTACCAGGTACAAGGCGTGCACTATTTTTCCTGGAGCGGCGCGCAACCGTACACGAACGTGCTCGACGTGGGCGACCCGGCACTGGCAGCCATCAGCCTGGCCTTCGGCGGTGCCAAGAACGATGGCCTGGTCAGCAGCTGCTCCAGCCACCTGGGCAAGGTAATCCGCGACGACTACGCCATGAACCACCTCGATGAAGTCAACCAGTTCGTCGGCATCGTCAATCTGTTCGAGACCAGCCCCGTCACCGTCTTCCGCCAGCAAGCGAACCGCCTGCAAGGCCTGGGACTGTAAGGAGAAGCGCATGTACGCGAAATGGATCTTCGGCGGCAGCCTGGCGGCGCTGGCCCTGTACCTGGCGCTGCGCCCGGGCGAGGCGCCCGCCCCGCCGCCGGAAAAGGCGGAACCGGACCTGTTCGCGTTCGTGCGCTCGATGGAAGGCACCCGGCCCGACGGCAACGTGACGGTGGCCGCCGGCGACAAGCTGGTGGTCGACGCGGAACTGGCCCACCTGTTCGACTACTACCTGGCGGGCCTCGGCGAAAAGCCGCTGGCCGCCATCCGCAGCCAGATCGAGGCGGAACTCGACAAGCGCCTGGCGCCCGTGCCCGCCCGCGAAGCCAAACGCCTGCTGGGCGCTTACCTGGCTTACAAGCAGGCGCTGGCCGGCGCGGAACAGGCCTTGCCGGCGCAAGCCGATGCGGCCCTGGCGGCGCGCGCGCGCCTGCAAGCCATGCGGGCCTTGCGCGGCAATTACTTTACAGCCGAGGAAAGCACGGGCCTGTTTGGCGCCAGCGACGCGTATGACGACGACGCCGTGGCGCGCATGGCCATCCTCGGCGACGCGTCCCTCGATGAAGCGCAGCGCCAGGCGCAACTGGCCGCGCTGGACCAGAAAATGTCGCCGGCCCTGCGCGCCGCGCGCGACGCGCCGCTGCAAGTGGCGCAGCTGGACGCCTCCGTCAAGGCCTTGCGGGCACAGGGCGGCGGCGAGAATGAAGTCTACCGCCTGCGCGCCAGCACCTTCACGCCGGCGGCGGCGGCGCGCCTGGCGGAACTGGACCGCGAGGAATCGCAGTGGCAGCAGCGCATCATCGCGTACCAGGCTGCCAAGGCACAGCAGGCCAGCCTTCCCGGCGGCGCGCAGGATGCGGCAGCCCTGCAGCAGCTGCGCGACGCCAGTTTCACGCCGGAGGAACAGCGCCGGCTGGGCGCCTACGAATAGCGCTCAGGCCAGCCGCGCCAGCAAAGCCGCCGCCGCCATCACGTCAGAAGTGTCGCGCCCCTGCCGGTAGTCGGCATGGATCGGGGCGAGCACGGCATGCGCGGCGGCGGCGCGGCCTTGCGCCTGCAGCACGGCCGCCAGACTGGTGGCGCAGCGCAGCTCCCAGCCCGGCGCCTGCTGGCCCCTGGCCAGCAGCAGCGCCTCTTCCAACTGCACCCTCACCGCTTCCAGGCCGGCCGCATCGTCGTGCGCCAGCGCGCGCCAGCGGTGGTGCGCGTCGCGGCGCAGCACTTCCGGCGCGCTCCACGGCGCCAGGCCCATGCGCGCGCGCCGCAGCGCCTGGCTATCGGCGGCCGCGTCGTGCAGGGTGGCCATCAGATCGACCTGTATCGGCCAGCTGCGCACCGACGGCCAGGGGAACTGCGCCAGCGCCTCGCCCCCGTCGAGCAGGCGCTGGTAGGCGGCGCCCCAGGCGCTCCAGTACAGCAAGCCATAGCGGGCCGCGTGCTCGCACAGCAGGCAAATCCACGCATGCGCCAGTTCCCGCTGCCCGCACCACAGGGCGACGGGAATGGCATTGATGGCCAGCGCCACGCACAGCGTGACGCCATTGTGCTCGAAGCCCACCGTCACCGCCTCGCGCGCCAGCGCCAGTGCGTCGTCGGGGCGGCCCTGCATCCACAGGCAGCGCGCCAGCGTGCCGCGCAGGCACACCTGGTGATCGGCCAGCAAGGCATTGTTGAAGCCGAGCTGCGCGGCACCCTCGGGATGCGCGAGCACCATGCGCGCCAGCGCCGCCGACTGCGCGTAGCGTCCCTGCACATACTCGCCCACGGAGCGCATGCGCGCCAGTACCAGCCGCATCGGCGCGTCATCGCGGGCCTCGCGCGCGTCGCACAGGACGGCAAGCTCGGTGGCGTAACTGTCGGCGCGCTGGAAATCGGCCAGCTTCAGGCAGCAGATCCACATGCCGCAAATCGCCTCACAGCGGCGGCTGCCATCGTCCGTGCGCATGGCCAGCGCATAACCGTGCTGGAACGAGCGCAGCATGGTGCCGGTGATGCCCTGCGTATGCAGCAGCAGGTGCGCCTGCGAGGCATGCAGCCGCATCTCGCTGTCCGGGTCGTCCAGCCCACGCGCGGCCATGCGCTCGAGCGCCCGCCCGACGCGCACGCGGTATTCGTCCATCAGCGACAGCTGGTAGAACAGGGTTTGCGCGGCCAGGGTCAGGGACACGCCCAACGCCACGTCGCCCTCCTCGCCGAAAGCCCAGTCGATGGCGGCGCGCAGGTCGTCGACATGGCGGCCGTAGCGCGCGCTCCAGCTGGCCGGCGGCATGCTGCCCCAGTCGGCCGCGATGCGTTGGGCCAGGCCCAGGCAATGGCGCGCATGGCGCAGCAGCACGGCGCCCGCATCCCCGCCCGCCGACAGCAACGCGCCGGCATAGGCACGCGTGGTGTCGAGCAGCCGGTAATACACATGCTGGCCGCAAAACTCGATGCTGACGAGGGACTTGGCCGCCAGGTCGGCCAGGGTGTCGAACACGTCGCATCCGGCCACGGCGCTGGCCGACTCGAGGCGGAAGCGGCTCCTGAACACGCTCAGCGCCTGCAGCACCTGGCGCTCTTGCGCGTCGAGCAGGCCATAGCTCCAGTCCAGGGTGGCGCGCAGGGCCTGGTGGCGCAAGGGCATGTTGCGCGCGCCCCGCGTGAGCAAACGAAAGCGGTCATCAAGCTGGCGGCGCAATTCGTGCAGGCCGAAATGGCCGATGCGACCGGCCGCCAACTCCAGCGCCAGCGGGATGCCATCGAGCCGCCGGCAGATGTCCACCACCACGGGCACGTCGGCGTCGGCCAGCACGAAAGCATCGTCGACGGCCGCGCAGCGTTCGCAAAACAGCTGTACCGCGGCGAAATGGCGTACTGCCGCCGCATCGGGCACGGCATCGGCCGGCGGCAATTCCAGCGCGGGCAAGCGCTGCAACTGCTCGCTAGTGAGGCGCAGCGGCTCGCGGCTGGTGGCCAGCACGTGCAGCAGCGGCGCACCCTTGAGCAAGGCGTCGGCCAGCGCGGCGGCCGCGCCGATCACATGCTCGCAGTTATCGAGCACGATCAGCATGTGGCGCGGACGCAGGTAGGCCAGAAGCACCGGCATGGCATCGCCGGCCGCCACGGCCACGCCCAGCGCCGTGGCCAGCGCCAGCGGCACCAGACGGCCCTCGTCCAGCGGCGACAGGTCGACGAAACACACGCCGTCGGCATAGCGGCGCAGCACGCGCGTGGCCAGGGCGACGGCCAGCGTGGTCTTGCCGATGCCGCCCGGGCCGGCAATGCACAGCAGGCGCAATTGCAGCAGCTGGTTGGCCATCGTCTGCAGCACCTCGGCGCGACCCAGCATGCGCGTGAGCATGACGGGCAGGTTGTGCCGCGGCTCGGCGCCTGCCGCACCGGGCGCCGGCCGGCCCGTGTGCGCCAGCGGCGCCAGGAAGCCGTAGCCGCGCCCGGGAATGGTGGTGATGTAGCGCTGGCCATCGCGGCCGTCGCCGAGCGCCTTGCGCAGCGCCGCCAGATGCACGCGCAAGGTCGCGTCGTCGACCACGGCATTGGGCCAGACGATGGCCACCAGTTCATGCTTGTCGACGATGTCGCCGGCGCGCTCCAGCAGGGCCAGCAGCAAGTCCATGGCCCGGCTGCCCAGGCGCAGCGCGCGTTCGCCCTCGAACAGCACGCGCTCCAGCGGCAAAAGGCGAAACGGGCCGAAGACATAGGCCGGGGCAGGACTGTTTATCATTCTTGCGTGGGGAAGTAGGTGTTAAAGCACGCGGCTTGCAGTGGCCATATTCTACTGAGCATCCGCGCCATGCCGCATGGCGCCATGTTTCGGCACTGTTACAGGGCCGGCCGGCGCGCCAGCGGCCAGCAGCGCGGCCACGTCGGCCGCGGGCGCCGGGCGGTGCAGGTAAAAGCCCTGTACCTGGGGGCAGCCCAGCCGCCGCAGCTGCGCCAGCTGTTCACCGTTTTCCACGCCCTCGGCCAGCGCCTGCAAGCCCAGGCCCCGCGCCAGCGCAATGGTCGAGGCGACGATGACAGTGTCACAATCTGCGCTGCCACCGCTGCCCAGGTCGTGGATGAAGGAGCGGTCAATCTTGATGGTGTGAATCGGCAGCATCCTGACATGGCTCAAGCCCGAATGGCCGGTGCCATAGTCGTCGAGCGAAATGGACAGGCCCAGCGCGCGCAGCCGGCGCAATCCCTGCGTCGCCTGCGCCATATCGTCGATGCAGCAGCTTTCCGTCACTTCCAGCTCCAGCAGGCCGGGCGGAATGGCGTGACGCCGCAGGCAGCCCAGCACGAAGTCGGGTAACTGCGGCTGGCACAGCTGGCGCGCCGAGACATTCACCGCGACCGGCACCACCGGCAGGCCCTGCGCGCGCCACTGCGCCAGCTGACGGCAAGCCGCGTCGATGCCCCAGTTGCCCAGCGCGGCGATGGCGTTCGTCCGCTCGGCCAGGCCGATGAATTCGTTCGGGTAGACGAGGCCATGGCGCGGATGGTTCCAGCGCAGCAGCGCTTCCAGGCCGACCAGGCACAGCCGCGCCGTATCGAACTTGCCCTGGTAATGAAAGCAGAATTCGCCGTCGACGATGGCCCTGTCCAGGCGCCCCTGCAACTCCCGGCTGCGCACCGGCGCCCGGCACAGCAGCGCCAGCGCGCCGTGCCAGAACCTTGCCAGGCGCGCCACTAAGCCAGCAGGCGCGGCACGGCAGGCGCAGGGCGGCCCGCCAGAACCGCCGGCCCCTGGCGCAGGCGAAACACGCTGACCACCTGCAGCAGATTCGCCGCCTCGCCTTCCAGCGATTGCGATGCGGCCGCCGCTTCCTCCACCAGGGCCGCGTTCTGCTGCGTCACTTCATCCATCTGCACGACCGCCTGGCTGACCTGGCCGATGCCCGTGCTTTGCTCGGCGCTGGCCGCCGTGATGTCGGCCACCATCTGGCTCACGCGCCCCACGGCCGCCACCACTTCCTGCATCGTGGCGCCGGCCTGCGCAACCAGCGCCGCGCCCGCGTCCACCTGCTGCGTCGAGGTGGCGATCAGGGCGCGGATATCGCGCGCCGCCGCCGCGCTGCGCTGCGCCAGGTTGCGCACTTCCGTTGCCACGACGGCAAAGCCGCGCCCCTGCTCTCCCGCACGCGCCGCTTCCACGGCTGCGTTCAGGGCCAGGATATTCGTCTGGAAGGCCAGCATGTCGATCACGCCGATGATGTCGGCGATCTGCGCAGACGACGCACTGATGGCGTCCATCGTATGGATCACCTGGCCCACGGCTTGCCCGCCAGCGCCTGCGATGTTCGCCGCCTCGACGGCCAGCACGCTCGCATGGCGGGCATTGTCCGCGTTCTGCTGCACCGTGGAACTCAGTTCCTCCATGGCCGATGCGGTCTGTTCGAGCGAGCTGGCCTGCTCCTCCGTGCGCGAGGACAGGTCGATATTGCCGGCCGCGATCTGCGACGAGGCCGTGGCGATGGTGTCGGTGCCGCTGCGCACGCGCTGCACGATGTCGAGCAGGTTGCCGTTCATGATGCACAGCGCGTCGAGCAGCTTGCCCGTTTCATCGCCGCCGTGACGGCCAAAGGCCGACGTCAGGTCGCCGGCGGCCACGGTCTGCGCCACGTTCAAGGCATGGCGCAGCGGATCGACGATGCTGCGCGTGACCAGCCAGGCGGTGACGAGCGAAAAGAGCACGGCCAGCGCGCTCAGCGCCAGCATCATGTTGCGCGCCGTCGTATATTCGTGATGCACCTGGTCGCCCGCCTCCTCCATCAGCGCATGCTGGTACGCGATCAGGCTTTCCAGCGCCGCCATGTAGCGCAGCTGCTCGCCGCGCACCGTACCGAGCAGCAAACCGGTCGCTTCATCGCGCGCGCCCTCTTCCAGCAGGGCCAGTACCTTGTCGCGCCCGCCGTTGAACGCGGCGCGCGCCTGCGTCACGGCCGCCATCAGCTCGCGGCCCTGCGGCGACTGCACCGCCTTTTCCAGCTGCGCCAGTCCTTTTTCCGTGTCGCCGCCCGCCCTCGCGATGGTGGCGCGTTCCTGCGCCAGCTGCTGCGGCTCCGTCATCAAAAGCAGGTTGCGCGAGGAGCGCGCGATGATGTTGACATTCTTGATGATATCGTTGGCCAGCACGGTTTTCGGATATTTGTCATCGATCACGTCGCGCATGCGCAGTTCCAGGCTGGACAGGCGCAGCATGCCCAGCACGGCGGTCGCCAGCAGCAGCAAGGTCAACAATGCAAAGGCACAGCGCAAGCGCGTGCCGATTTTCATATTTGCCATCTTTATTCGCATCCTTCAGTGTGGTACATCGGTCATCGTGCCGGGCTCGCATGCAAGGCTGACGGCAATGGCTGCCGCCTGCCAGGTATGGCCGGACGCAGCAGGCGGAAGGGTCAGCCGGGATGTGGCCGAGGCGGGAACAAGGGCGGTACGGCTGGCAGTGTGAGTTATCTCACAAGCAATGTCGCGTTAAGTTTTGCAAAGATTTGCTTAGATGGCAAAACAGCTATTTTAATAACGCTGTTTTTTTAGTAAGTAGTAACCGCAGTTCGAACCGGAGTGCGCCCCTGCGCACGCATGTGAAAACGGCCGCGCAAGGCGGCCGTCCGGTAGCGCATGCGGGCGCCGTCAATCGATCAAAACACTTCCCACTCGTCGTCGCGCGGCGCGCTCTGGCGCTGGGATGGCACGGCGTGCAGGGCCGGGCGGCCCGAATTGGGGTGTGATACGGGGCGCGAAGCTTGTCCCGGTGCCGGACGCTTCAGCGCGGCGCTGGCCGCCACGGTGCGCGGCGCGGCCGGCTTTGCGTTTGCGTGCGCGGCAGGCGCCTGCGCGCCATCGAGCTTGAAGACGCTGACCACCTGGGCCAGCTGGCCCGATTGCTCCTGCAGCGATTCGGCCGCGGCGGCCGCCTCTTCCACCAGGGCCGCGTTTTGCTGCGTCACCTGGTCCATCTGGCCGATGGCCTGGTTGATCTGGTCGATGCCCGAGCTTTGCTCCTGCGTGGCCAGGCTGATTTCCGCCATGATGTCCGTCACGCGCTGCACGCTGGCGACGATTTCAGCCATCGTGCTGCCCGCCTCGGCCACCAGCTTGCTGCCCGTGTCGACGGCCACGACGGAGTCGCCGATCAGCGTCTTGATTTCCTTGGCGGCGGCTGCGGAACGCTGCGCCAGATTACGCACCTCGGTGGCCACGACGGCGAAACCGCGTCCCTGCTCGCCCGCGCGCGCCGCTTCCACGGCGGCGTTGAGCGCCAGGATATTCGTCTGGAAGGCGATGCCGTCGATGACGGAAATGATGTCGACGATCTTGCGCGACGAGTCGTTGATGGCGTCCATGGTCTCGACCACCTTGCCCACCACGGCGCCGCCCTTGACCGCCACGCCCGAGGCGTTCAGCGCCAGCTGGTTCGCCTGCTGGGCGTTGTCGGCGTTCTGCCGCACGGTCGACGTCAGTTCTTCCATCGACGACGCCGTCTCTTCCAGCGAACTGGCTTGCTCTTCCGTGCGCGAGGACAGGTCCAGGTTGCCGCTGGCAATTTCCGACGACGCCGTGGCGATGGTCTCCGTGCCGCTGCGCACTTGGCCGACGATGCTGACCAGGCTGGAATTCATGTCTTTGAGCGCCCGCAGCAGCTGGCCCGTTTCTTCCGTCGTGTGCACCTCGATCTGGCTCGTCAGGTCGCCCGAAGCCACCGTCTGCGCCACCTTCACGGCCGCGTTGATCGGCTGGGTGATGGCGCGCGTGATGTAGGCGGCGCAGCCGATGCCCAGCGCGGAGGCCAGCAAGCCGAGTATGACCATCAGGCTTTCCGAGCGGATCACGGCCGCGCTGCCGTCCTTGACGCTGGCATCGGCCACGCCGTTATTGAGCTTGATGATTTCGTTGAGCGTGCCTTCGGCCTTGCCGAACAGCGCACGCGAATCCTGGTACTGCTTGTAGAACACCGCGAACAACTCTTTCTGCCGCGGCTCGTCGCGGTTGTCGGCCAGCTGGCGCAAGATGGCGCGCACCTTGTCGTCATCGCCCTTCCAGGCCGCCCACTCGCCCTGGAAGCGCTGCCACAGCACGGCTTCCTCGGGGGTTTGCGGCAGCGGCTCGTACAGCTTGCGGCCCGCCTCGATATTCGTCCATGCCTTGGTGCGCAGCTGCAGCGCTTCCGCGAACTTGTCCTGTGCCTGGTAATTGTTTTCATACATGGCGGCCGTCAGGGTGGCGGCGGCAACGGCCGTCTGGCCTTCGCTCATCATCATCAGGCCCTGGATCGATGGCAGGCGCACCACACCGATTTCATTGACGGCGCGCCCGACGGTGGCGATGCCCGAATAGCCGCTGACGCCCACCACCAGCAAGGCCGTCATCATCACGGCGACAAGCGTCGCCAGCTTCCATTTGATCAGTAAATTCTTAAACATGGCTAGGTCCTTTATAAAGTCACGAAGACTGCTGGCGAAGTCGGGGCTGGCATGTTCGAGTAAAACAGCTGACACTTGTATAAAGGTGGCGGGGATAGGGCGTACGCTTCGTTACAATTGGCGAGATTTCATAAGTGGAAGCATAGTGGAAAACAAGCGTGCTGGCTGTCAAATACTTGATACAAGACAAGATTTATTTCTTTACTGTGGCGCGTATTGCACAGCGGTCAAAAAAAATGACAGGGCGCCCCGCTTTGGTGCAAAAAATCCCCGTGCCTCACTATTGGCTACGCAGTTGATAGTCGTATAAGATGAGCAACAAGCAAACAACAGGCAGACCATGGCTTATCCTATCGAACACAAACTGGTGATCGGGGTCGCTTCCAGCGCCCTGTTCGACCTGGCCGAATCGCACCAGGTCTACCTCGACAACGGTCCCGAGGAGTACCGCAAGTACCAGGAAACGCATATCGACACGGTCCTGCCGCGCGGCGTGGCCTTCCCCTTCATCCGCCGTTTCCTGAACATCAACAAGCACTATCCGCGCCAGTCGCCCGTGGAAGTGGTGCTGTTTTCGCGCAATTCGCCGGAAACGGGCTTGCGCGTCATGCACTCGATCGTCCACTACGGCCTGGATATCTCGCGCGCCGCCTTCATGACGGGCAAGTCGCCCTACCCCTACCTGCCCGCCTTCAACGCTTCGCTGTTCCTCAGCGCGAATGAAGGCGACGTGCGCAGCGCGCTGGCCTGCGACTACCCGGCCGGCCTGGTGCTGCCGTCGCGCACGGAAGACGACGAGGACGACGAGGAATTGCGCGTGGCCTTCGATTTCGACGGCGTGATCGCCGACGACGAAGCGGAAACCGTCTTCAAGCGCAACAACGACGTCGATGAATTCCACGCCCATGAAACCCTGAACGTGGGCACGCCGCACCGCCCCGGACCGCTGGCCGGCCTGTTCCAGAAGCTGGCCACCATGCAGCGCCTGGAAGAAAGAGCCCAGCGGCGCGACCCCGGCTATAAAAAGATCCTGCGCATCGCCATCATCACGGCGCGCAACGCGCCTTCGCACGAGAGAGTCGTGACGACCCTGAAAAGCTGGGGCGTGGCGGCCGACGAGACGTTTTTCCTCGGCGGCATGGACAAGTCGCGCGTACTGGCCGTGTTCAAGCCGCATATCTTCTTCGACGACCAGTTGAGCCACCTCAAATCGGCGGGCGGCACCATCCCGATGGTGCATGTTCCTTTCGGTGTCGCGAATATGCGCACGGGCGATGGTCTATAATCCTGCCTGTCAGCGCCGTCACTGGCGGCGCGGCGCGCACCACAGCTGTCCCATTCAACTGCCTCTGCCACTAGTGTCATCGCCTGCATGTCCTTAGACTTAACAAAAGCCCTCCCCAAGCCCGGCAACCGCTATGCGTTGCCCGCCCTGTATGGTTCATCCGACGCCTATGCCCTGGCGCTGGCCGCTTTGGCCTTGAAAGCGCGGGGCCAGATGCTGGCCGTGGTGGTGGCGCAGGCCAGCGACGGCCAGCGCCTGCTCGATGAAATCCCGTGGTTTGGCGGCAAGGAACTGCGCTGCCATCTGCTGCCGGACTGGGAAACCCTGCCCTACGACGCGTTCTCGCCGCACCAGGACCTGGTCTCCGAGCGCCTGGCCACCTTGCACGAAATCCAGACGCGCCAGTGCGACGTGCTGATCGTGCCGGCCACCACGGCGCTCGTGCGCCTGGCGCCGCCATCATTCCTGGCCGCCTACACCTTCTTCTTCAAGAAGGGCGAAAAGCTCGACGAAGCGCGCCTGAAGTCGCAGCTGACCCTGGCCGGCTACAGCCATGTATCACAAGTGATGTCGCCGGGCGAATACTCGGTGCGCGGCGGCTTGCTCGACCTGTTCCCCATGGGGTCGGCCCTGCCCTACCGCCTGGATCTGTTCGGCGACACCATCGAGACCATCCGCACGTTTGACGCCGACACCCAGCGCTCGCTGTATCCCGTGCATGAAGTGCGGCTGCTGCCGGGCCGCGAATTCCCCATGGACGAAGCGGCGCGCACCACCTTCCGCAACCGCTGGCGCGAACAGTTCGAAGGCGATCCATCGCGCTCGGTCGTGTACAAGGACATCAGCAGCGGGATCGCCTCGGCCGGCATCGAATACTACCTGCCCCTGTTCTTCGAGCAGACGGCCACCCTGTTCGACTACCTGCCGCCCGACGCCTCACTGGCTCTGGTAGGCGAGATTGACGCTGCCATCGGGCGTTTCTGGACCGATACGCAGTCGCGCTACCGCTTCCTGAAGGCGGACCGCGAGCGGCCTATCCTGCCGCCCGAATCGCTGTTCCTGTCCGACGAGCAGTTCTTCGGCCTGGCCAAGCCGTATGCGCGCCTGGCGATCGCCAAGTCGAACGATGCGCTGGCGTCCGAACTGTCGGCGCCCGTGCCGAACATCGCCGTCAACCGCCGCGCTGACGATCCGCTGGCCAACCTGCGCAGCTATTTGCTGCAATCGGGGCGCCGCGTGATGATCTGCGCCGAATCGAACGGCCGCCGCGAAACCTTGCAGCAGTACTTCAGCGAATACGATCTGCACCTGACGCCTGTGGAAGGCAGCGATGGCTTTTTGCAATCCGACGCCAAGCTGATGCTGGGCGTGGCGCCGCTGCACGCGGGCTTCGAGCTGTTTACGCCGGACGGAAATTTATCCTTCATCACCGAGACGGAGCTGTACGCCGGTTCCGGCCGCCGGGTCGGCACCAAGAAACAGGAAGGCGTGACGCAGGTCGAGTCGATGGTGCGCGACCTGTCGGAGCTGAAAATCGGCGACCCCGTCGTGCACATCAACCACGGCATCGGGCGCTACATGGGCCTGACCAGCATGGACCTGGGCGAAGGCGAGACGGAGTTCCTGCATCTCGAATACGCGAAGGACACCAAACTGTACGTGCCTGTGTCGCAGCTGCACGTCATTTCCCGCTATTCGGGCGCGTCGCCGGAAGACGCGCCGCTGCACTCGCTCGGTTCGGGCCAGTGGGAAAAAGCGAAGAAGCGCGCGGCCGAACAGGTGCGCGATACGGCCGCCGAGCTGCTCAACCTGTATGCGCGCCGCGCGCTGCGCCAGGGCCACTCGTTCGAATTCTCGTCGCACGACTACCAGCGCTTCGCCGACAGCTTCGGCTTCGACGAGACGCCGGACCAGGCCGAGGCCATCCACAACGTCATCAAGGACATGACCTCGGGCAAACCGATGGACCGCCTCGTCTGCGGCGACGTCGGCTTCGGCAAGACGGAAGTGGCGCTGCGCGCCGCGTTCATCGCCGTCATGGGCGGCAAGCAGGTGGCCATCCTGGCGCCCACCACCCTGCTGGCCGAGCAGCACGCGCAAACCTTCGCCGACCGCTTCGCCGACTGGCCCGTGCGCATCGCGGAATTGTCGCGCTTCCGCAGTGGCAAGGAAATCACGCAGGCGTTCAAGGGCATGGCCGACGGCACCATCGACATCGTCATCGGCACGCATAAACTGCTGTCCGATGACGTGAAGTTCACGCGCCTGGGCCTCGTCATCATCGACGAGGAACACCGATTTGGCGTGCGCCAGAAGGAAGCGCTGAAAGCCTTGCGCGCGGAAGTGGACGTGCTGACCCTGACGGCCACGCCGATCCCCCGCACCCTGGGCATGGCACTGGAAGGCTTGCGCGACTTTTCCATCATCGCCACGGCGCCGCAAAAGCGCCTGGCCATCAAGACGTTCGTGCGCAGCGAAGGCGAAGCCATCATCCGCGAAGCGTGCCTGCGCGAACTCAAACGGGGCGGCCAGATCTACTTCCTGCACAACGAGGTGGAAACCATCCAGAACCGCCTGGCCATGCTGACGGAACTGCTGCCCGAGGCGCGCATCGCCGTGGCGCACGGCCAGATGCACGAGCGCGACCTGGAAAAAGTCATGCGCGACTTCGTCGCCCAGCGTTTCAATATTCTGCTGTGTACGACGATCATTGAAACGGGCATCGACGTGCCGACAGCGAACACCATCATCATGCACCGCGCCGACAAGTTCGGCCTGGCGCAGCTGCACCAGCTGCGCGGCCGTGTGGGCCGCTCGCATCACCAGGCCTACGCCTACCTGCTGGTGCACGACGTGCAAGGCCTCACCAAGCTGGCGCAGCGCCGCCTGGACGCCATCCAGCAGATGGAAGAACTGGGCAGCGGCTTTTACCTGGCCATGCACGACCTGGAAATCCGCGGCGCCGGCGAAGTGCTGGGCGAGAGCCAGTCGGGCGAGATGACGGAAATCGGCTTCCAGCTGTATTCGGACATGCTCAACGAAGCCGTGCGCTCGCTGAAAGCGGGCAAGGAGCCGGACCTGGCCGCGCCGCTGGCGTCGACCACGGAGATCAACCTGCACGTGCCGGCCCTGCTGCCGGCCGATTTCTGCGGCGACGTGCACGAGCGCCTGTCGATCTACAAGCGCCTGGCCAATTGCGCCACGCAAGAGAAGATCGACGATATCCAGGAAGAGCTGATCGACCGCTTCGGCAAGCTGCCCGACGCCGTCAAGGCGCTGGTCGAGACGCACCGCCTGCGCATCGCGGCGAAAACCGTGGGCATCGTCAAGATCGACGTGCATGGCGAGGCGGCCACCCTGCAGTTCATGGCCAAGCCGCCGATCGATCCGATGCGCATCATCGACCTGATCCAGAAAAACCGCCATATCAAACTGCATGGCCAGGACAAGCTGAAAATCACGGCCGCCATGCCGGACCTGGCCGCGCGCGTGACGCAGATCAAGACCACCATCAAGCAATTGACGGTGTAGACCATTTCGACCATTTATGCAGGACTGTCCCATGACCAATACCAAGACCATCACCATGAATCTGATCCTGCAGGGCCTGGACGGCGATAGCGCCCGCCTCGAACGCATCGCCGCGCTGGCCGCGCCAACGTCCGTCACGCGCCTCGGCCCGAACGCCGTGCGCTGCGAACAGATCGCCTATTCGCCCGCGCTGCGCCCCACGATCGAAGTGGCGGCCCAGGCGGCGCAGCTGGACGCCACCTATATGATGGGACAGCGCGAACTCAGCGAATTCAAGCTCGTGGCGATGGACATGGATTCGACCCTGATCACCATCGAGTGCATCGATGAAATTGCCGACATGCAGGGTTTGAAACCGCAGGTGGCGGCCATCACGGAAGCGGCCATGCGCGGTGAACTCGATTTTGCGGCCAGCCTGAAACAGCGCGTGGCCCTGCTCGAAGGCCTCGATGCGTCGGCCCTGCAGCGCGTCTACGACGAGCGTTTGAAGCTGTCGCCGGGCGCGGAAGCCATGCTGGCGGCCGTGCAAAAGGCCGGCCTGAAAACCCTGCTGGTGTCGGGCGGCTTTACCTTCTTCACCGAACGCCTGAAGGAACGCCTGGGCCTCGACTACACGCATGCAAACGCACTGGAAATCATCGACGGCAAGCTGACGGGCAAAGTCTTGGGCGGCATCGTCGACGCCGAGGAAAAACAGCGCACAGTGGAGCGCGTGTGCGCAGAGATGGGCATTACGCCATCGCAGGCCATCGTCATGGGCGACGGCGCCAACGATTTGAAGATGATGGGCATCGCCGGCCTGTCCGTCGCTTTCCGCGCCAAGCCCGTGGTGCGCTCCCAGGCCGACGTGGCGCTGAACTTCGTGGGACTCGATGGTTTGCTCAACGTCTTGAGCTGAGTCGGCGCCAGCTTGGCGCTATCTGGCGGGCGGTGCGCGCACGGCGGCACAAGTTTGCTATATTGCAAACTTGTGATCACCCCGCCAGCCCATCGTGAAAGAACACCGCATGCCGCCACCGCTGCCAGAAGAAATACAACGCCACCTCGATATATTCGTCGCCGCCGCGCAAACGGCCTTCGGCGCCGACCTGACCGCCGCCGTGCTGTTTGGCTCGGCCGCCGATGGCCAGCTGCGCGCCACCTCCGACGTCAACCTGCTGTTGCTGCTCAAGCGCTTTACGCCCGCATCGGCCGATGCGCTGCGCGGCCCCTTGCGCCTGGCGCACGCCGCCATCGATTTGCAGGTGATGTTCCTGCTCGAAAGCGAATTGCCCCAGGCCGCCGACGCCTTCGCCGTCAAGTTCGCCGACATCATCGCGCGCCACCGGGTGCTGCATGGCGTTGATCCTTTCGCCAGCCTGCACACGAGCCGCGACGCCGTGCTGCGCCGCCTGCGGCAAGTGCTGCTGAACCAGCAGCTGCGCATGCGCGAACGCTATATGCTCCTAAGCCTGACTGAAGAACAGCTGGCCGGCGCCATCGCCGATGCGGCCGGTCCCCTGCGTTCGGCGGCAGCCTCGCTGGCGCAGCTCGAGGGCAAACCTGCGCAGTCCGGCAAGCAGGCGCTCGAAGCATTTGTCGACCAGCTGGGCGACCCGGCCCTGCACGTGGCTTTGCACACCATGTCGGCCGCGCGCGAAACGGCGCGCCTGGCGCCGGGGCAGGCCCTCCCCGCCTTCACAAGCCTGATGGCGATTACCGAACGCCTGCGCGAACACGCGGAGCAGATGCGGTGAACGGCTACAATCCTTTTGACTGGAGCGGGCCATCGTTCCTGCTGGCCTACCTGATCTTCGGCACGCTCGTGTACTACCTGGCGCGCGAGCTGCTGATCCGCATGGAATTGCGCAATCCGCACGCCCAGCTGTCGCTGGCCGATGATCCCTACCGCATTGCTTTTTTGCGTGGCGGCGCGCTCGAAGCCGTGAAGATCGCCGCCATCGTGCTGGTCGACCGCGGCTTGCTGCGCGCCGACGGCCCGCTGCTGGAAACGGCCAGCGCCGACAGCCTGCGCTTTGCCAGCCACGACATCGAACGCGACGTGCTGCGGCTGTACCTGGGCCGCCAGGGCCACAGCAAGGAACTGGCCGTGCAGGCCGACATGCTGCCATCGTGCCGCGCCTACCAGGAGACGTTGACGCAGCAGGAATTGCTGGTCGGCCCGCCGCTGCTGCGCCGGCGCGAACGCATCACCTGGGCCGCGCACTGGCTGCTGGTGACGGTGGCCGGCGTCAAAGCCGTCATCGCCATCAGCCGCCAGCACTACAATCTGCTGTTCCTGGCGGCCCTGCTGGCGATTTTTCTCCTCATGCTGCGCGGCTTGCGCACCCAGGCGACCAGCTGGAGCGCGCAGCGGCTGCTGACCGACCTGCGCATGCTGTTCGGCCGCCTGAACATGCGCTCGGCGCGCCTGCAGGCGGGCAGCAGCAGTGCCGACATGGCCCTGCTGGCCGCCATCTTCGGCATCGGCGCCCTGCCCTTGTCCGTGTACGCCTATGTCGCCGAGCTGTATCCGGCGCCCCGGCAAAATGGCGGTGGCGACTCCTCGTCCAGCAGCACGGGCGACTCGGGCGACTCGTCATCGGGCGGCGGTGGCGGTGACGGCGGCGGCAGCGGCTGTGGCGGTTGCGGCGGTGGCGGCGGCTGTGGCAGTTAGCAAGGACGCCACGCGCGACCGCGTCGGCCTGGGCTGGCGCGGCGAACTGGCTGCCGGCATCCTGTCCAACCTGGCGCGAATCGACGTGCTGGAAGTGATCGCCGACGATTATTACGGCGCCTCGCGCGCCGGCATTTCGGCCTTGCGCAGCCTGGCGCGCCAGGTGCCGGTCAGCCTGCATGGCGTGGGCATGGGGCTGGCCTCGACGATTCCCGCCAACCCGCGCCGCCTGCATGCGATGGCGCGCCTGATGCAAGCGGTGCAGGCGGAATCGTGGTCCGAGCACCTGAGTTTCGTGCGCGCCGGCGGCATCGAGATCGGCCACCTGGCGGCACCGCCGCGCACGCCGCACAGCGCCGCCGGCGCCATCGCCAATATCGCGCTGGCCACGCGCATCGTCGGCAGCGCGCCGCTGATGGAAAACATCGCCACCCTGGTCCAGCCGCCTGCCAGCACCATGGACGAAGCCGAGTGGGTGGCGCAGATTATCCACGGCGCGCAAGTGCCGCTGCTGCTCGACCTGCACAACCTGTATGCGAATGCCGTCAATGCTGGCGAGTCGCCGCAGGAACTGCTGCTGCGCCTGCCGCTGGACAGGGTCGGCGCCGTGCACCTGAGCGGCGGCCACTGGATCGCTGCGCCGGGCGGTGGCCAGCGCTTGCTGGACGACCACCTGCACGACGTGCCGCCCGAAGTCTTCGATCTGTTGACCGTGCTGGCGCGCCATGCACGGCGACCGTTGACGGTAATCGTCGAACGCGACGGCAATTACCCGTCGTTCAAGCATGTGCTGGGCCAGCTGGAACTGGCGCGCGCGGCCTTGCGCGCGGGGCGAGCCGCATGAGTTCCCCCGCACTGGAAACCTATCTGGCAAGGCTGTACACGGACGACGCCTTGCGTGCCGCCTTCCTGCTCGATCCCCGCGCGCAAGCCTTGCTGCATGGCTTGTCGCCGCAGGAAGCGGAGGCGATGGCGGCAATGGACCGCATCGGCCTGCAAATGGCGGCAGCGAGCTACCGCGCCAAGCGGGCGGCGCACAGTGGCCAACCCAGGCCGGCGCAACGCTGGTGGCGCAAGCTGCTGGCTGCCTGGACCTGACAGCTTACAGCTGCCACATACGCAGCGGCAGCAAGCCCCACCAAGCCAGCACCAGCAGCAGTTGCAAGGCCGCCAGCAAGGCCACCCAATCCCATTTCGCCAGCGAGCCCGCCTCGGCCGCCGTGCCGCGGCTGCGCCAGCAGCGGGCCAGGCCGAACGCCGTCGCCAGCGGCAGCGCGCCCGTCGTCAATGCCAGCAACACGCTGGCGATGGTGACGTCGCCCAGGCGCAGATAAGACTGGAAATAGAAAAACGGCAGCGGCAAGAGCAGCGCCAGCATGGCCAGCAAAGGCGCGAACAGATGGTCGCCCCGTTCCAGGCTGCGCCGCGCGGCCCGCCACACGCCCACCAGCAGCACGTACAGCAAGCCGGCCGCCCCGAGGGCCAGGCTGCCCCACAGCACCAGCATGCGCAGCATCGACGCGCGCTCATAGCTGCGCAAGCCGTCGCTGAGCACATGCTTGCCATCCTCCTGCATCAGCACGTGCGATGGCGTGCTGCGGTCGCTGGCGCGGAACAGCAGGCCGCCCACCGGTTCCAGCTCCTTCGGCTCGCCCTGGAACGGGATCAGGAACAGCGACTCGCCATCCCATTTCACACGCGTAAAGCCGAAGACGGCGTCGACCCAGGCCATGCTGGCCATGGGGCTGGGCGACGGCACGTAGACGCCCTGCCAGTTTTCCACCGTGGGCGCGGGCGTGCCGCGCGGGGCCGGCGCGCGCAGCGGCAGTTCCAGGTCGCGCAGCAGCAGGCGGTTGAAGCGCTCATAGTCGGCCTGCTCTGCATCCGTATTGAAGGCCACGAAGAAGGCGCTGTCCTGCTCCGGGTAGATGCACAGCATGGCGCGAAAACCGACAGTCGTGCCGGGATGGCAGGCACCCACCACGTTATGGCGGTCGCGTACGGCCAGCGCCAGGCCGTGACCCGTTGCCAGGCCCGCCTGCGCCGCATCCGTGCCGGCCGGTTCGGACAAGGCGCCCATCAGCGCCAGGTCGATGAACTGCGCGCCCTGCAGCTTGCCATCGCCCATCAGGAACTGCGCCAGCTTGGCCATGTCGGCCGCCGTGGTGGTAAATTGCGCGGCCGGACGCAAATACTGGGGCACGGCCGGCTGCGCCACGCCATGCTCGAAGTGGCCCATGGCCAGGCGCGGGTCCGCATGCGCTCCCGCCTGGGTGCTCATTTGCGTACTCATTTGCGTAACATAGGCAAACGTGCTGTCCGCCATGCCCAGCGGTTGCAGCAGCTGCGCGTCGAGGTAGCGTTCATACGGCTGGCCCGTGACCTTCTCGATCACCATGCCCAGCAAGCCATAGCCCATGTTCGAGTACGCATAGCGGCTGCCGGGCCGCGCGCGCACGCGCAGCAGATTGCGCCCACCGTCAAAGCCCTCGGCCAGTGGCGTCTCCGGCGCCGGGTTCAGGCTGAAGGCCTGCCAGAAGCGCACGTTATCGAGGCCCGACGTATGCGCGAGCAGGTGGCGGATGCGCACGGGGTCGCTGCCTTGCCACGGGTTTTTCAGCGCCAGTTCCGGCAGCACCTGCTGCAATGGCGTGTCGAGCGTGAGCTTGTCTTCGCTGACCAGGCGCAAGACGCCCAGCGCCAGCGCCACCTTGCCCACGGAGCCCACCTGCATGCGCGTGTCGGTCTGCATCGGTATGTTCTTGGCGGCATCGCGCAAGCCGGACGCGCCGACCTTGACTGTTCCGTCAGGCAAGACTTCGCTCCAGACGGCGCCCGCCAGGCCCTCGTCCTTCAAGCCGGCGGCGAACTCCGCCTCCAGGGTGGGGCCGGCAGCATGAGCCACGGTGGCACAGCACAGCAGCAAGGCTGGCACGGCGCGCTGCAGCCATGACCTCGCGCGCGCGGCCACAGTGGGATATCGATCTCGTTTCAACAATGTATTCTGCCTTTTTCCATGGACTGCGCTGCTGCGCCGCTTTGCTTGTTACAATTAAAAATTGAGCAACGACGGGAGCTTTCATGTCACAAGATATTATTTTGGATACCCAACTCCAGCAGACCAAAAACCTGGCCTGGTGGTTGTACCTGATACATGGCGCCAGCTTCGTGTTTTCGCTGGGCGCGTTTTCCTTCATTCCGCTCATCATCAATTACGTGAAGCGGGACGAGGCGGCCGGGACCTTCGTGTACAGCCATCACAGCTGGATGATCCGTTCCTTCTGGTGGTATGTGGCCTGGGTCGTCGTCGGCGCCATCCTGTGGGTCACGCTGATCGGCATTCCGCTGGCCATCATCGTGTGGGGCGTGGCCTGGCTGTGGAAAGCGTACCGCTTGCTGCGCGGCTTCCTCGACCTGAACAACAACAAGCCCGTGCCCATGTAACAAGTGCTTCGCGGCAAGCCAACGGCTTGCCGCCGCCTACATCGCCGCGAACGCCCGTTCGATATCGGCGATCAAGTCCTGCGGATCTTCCAGCCCCACGTTCAGGCGCACCAGCTGTCCCGGCATCTGCCAGCCCTTGCGCATGGCCGCGATGCGGTACGGCATCACCAGGCTGTTCGCACCACCCCAACTGTAGCCAATCTTGAACAACTGCAAGGCATCGACGAAGCGGTCCGTCTGCGCCTCCGTGTAGCGGGCATCGAACAGTACGGAAAACAGGCCGCCCGCGCCCGTGAAATCGCGCTGCCAGATGGCGTGGCCCGGGCAATCGGCGAACGCCGGATGCAGTACCGTGGCGATCTCGCCGCGCCCCTTGAGCCAGGCGGCCACCGTGCGCGCGCCCGCGTCGTGGGCGTCGAAGCGCAGCTTCATGGTGGGCAAGCCGCGCAGCACCAGGTAGGCATCGTCCGCCCCCACGCCCATGCCCAGACGCATGTGCGCCTGCGCCAGGCGGTCGTGCAGCGCCCGCTCGCGCGTGATCAGCGCGCCCATCAGCACATCCGAGCCGCCCGACTGGTATTTCGTCAGCGCCTGCATGATGATGTCCACGCCCAGGTCGAAGCCGCGCAAGGCCAAGCCCGCCGACCAGGTGTTGTCCAAGGCCACCAGCACGCCGCGCGCATGGGCGGCCGCGCAGATGGCGGGCAAGTCCGGCACTTCCATCGTCACGGAACCTGGCGCTTCGGTCCAGATCAGTTTGGTGTTTGGCTGGATCAGGGCGGCGATGCCTGCGCCGATCAGCGGATCGTAATAGCGGGCCGTGATGCCGAAGTCCTGCGACAGCCAGCGCCCCAGCTCGCGGTTCGGATTGTATATATTTTCCGGCAATAAAACGTCGTCACCCGTTATCAGCAACGCAAAGTCCGCCATGGCAATGGCCGCCAGGCCCGACGGCGCCAGCAGGCAGTATTGTCCCCCTTCGATTTCGGCCAGCCGCGCTTCCAGGGTGAAGGTGGTGGGCGTGCCGTGCAAGCCGTAGGTGTAGGCGTTCTTGTCTTTCCAGTCGCCCGAACGCATGGCCGCGACGTCCTTGAACAGCACGGTCGATGCGTGATGGATGGCGTTCGGGAACGCGGCAAAGCCTTGCGGCGCCTGGTAATCGCTGTGGATCAGCGCGGTTTGCGGAGATTTGGGTGTGGTCATGGCGTCGGGAAATAAAAAAAGGCGGATCAGCCTGTGCTGGTCCGCCTTGATTGTAAGGGCTTATGCCCTTGCCTGCCGTACGTATGACAGAGTGTTACACCTGCATAAAATTTTTATTCCGCAGCGCCCCACAAGTCATGCGCATCCGCGGACGTGATGGTCACGTCGACGAATTGGCCCACCGCCAGCTTGCGGTGCGGCTCGAACGGAGGCTTCACATACACGACGCCATCGATTTCCGGCGCATCGGCGGACGAGCGGCCCACGCCGCCGGAGCGGGTGACTTCATCGATCAGCACGCGCACGGTCTTGCCGACCTTGGCTTGCAGGCGTTTCTTGGAGATTTCTTCCTGCAGCAGCATGACGCGGCCGCGGCGCTCTTCGCGCAGCTCTTCCGGCACGGGGTTGGCGATGGCGTTGGCCGTCGCGCCTTCGACAGGCGAATAGGCGAAGCAGCCGAGGCGGTCGATCTGCGCTTCCTTGAGGAAGTCGAGCAGGTACTCGAATTCCGCTTCCGTTTCGCCCGGGAAACCGGCGATAAAGGTCGAGCGTATCGTCAGGTCCGGATTGATGGCGCGCCAGGCCTGGATGCGGTCGAGGTTTTTCTCGCCGCTGGCCGGACGCTTCATGCGTTTCAGGACGTCAGGGTGCGCATGCTGCATCGGAATATCGAGGTAAGGCAGGATGTGGCCGCCGCTCATCATCGGGATGATCTGGTCCACGTGCGGGTACGGATACACATAGTGCAAGCGCACCCAGGCGCCGTAGGACTTGGCCAATTCGCCCAGCGCTTCCGTCAGCTGCGTCATGTGGGTCTTCACGGGACGGCCATTCCAGAAGCCGGAGCGGAATTTCACGTCCACGCCATACGCCGACGTATCTTGCGAAATGACCAGCAATTCCTTGACGCCGGACTTGAACAGGTTTTCCGCTTCGATCATCAGTTCGCCGATCGGACGCGAAACGAGGTCGCCGCGCATGGACGGGATGATGCAGAAGCTGCAGCGGTGGTTGCAGCCTTCGGAAATTTTCAGGTAGGCATAGTGCTTCGGCGTCAGCTTGACGCCTTGCGGCGGCACCAGGTCGAGGAATGGCGCATGCGGCTTCGGCAGGTGCAAGTGGACGGAGTCCATCACTTCGGCCAAAGCGTGCGGGCCCGTGACGGACAGCACTTTCGGGTGCACCTTCATGATGATGTCGTCGCCGGCAGCATCTTTCTTGGCGCCCAGGCAACCGGTGACGATCACTTTACCGTTTTCAGCCAGCGCTTCGCCGATGGCGTCGAGCGACTCTTGTACGGCGGCATCGATAAAACCGCAGGTATTGACGATCACCAGATCGGCGCCAGCGTAGGATTTCGCCGTTTCGTAGCCTTCGGCGCGCAGTTGGGTCAGGATTTGTTCGGAGTCGACCAGCGCTTTCGGGCAGCCGAGCGAGACAAAGCCCACTTTCGGCGCCGCACCTGGCATGGCCAGCATGGCCTCGGGCTGGGCGGAAGGAACAGGAATACGGTGAATTTCAGACATAGTTGGCAGCTAGTAAAATGGTGAGGCGAATCGGCTATTGTACCCCGAGCCGCTCCTTGCTGGCAGAACTATGCTGTTTTGATGACGCCGATACAACTCACGGGCGATCAAATCGCCCGGTGAGCGTGTGGCATAGACTATTTCTTGTCCGTTGGCGGGACAGGCGGAACAAACGGGAACGTGCCGAACAGATTCTTGCTCTGGCTTTGCATCTGCTCCTGCATCTGCACGAACAGGCTCTTGCTCTGGTCGATGTAGTTGTTCATCATGCCTTGCATCATCGGGCCCTGGACATTCATGAACTGGGTCCACATTTCAGGGCTGAATGGCTTGCCTTCGAAGCTGCCGGCCGAGGTGCCCGTGAATTTGTGCTGGATATCGGTGAACGCTTGCACGTTCTTTTCCAGGTAGGATCCCATCATGCCCTGCATGGCGTGGCCATAGTAGCGGATGATCTGCGACAACACGCTGCTCGAGAACATCGGTGCGCCGTTCGCCTCCTCTTCCAGAATGATTTGCAGCAAGATGCTGCGCGTCAAATCTTCATTGGATTTGGCATCGACGACGGTAAACACCTCATTGTCCAACACCAGCTGCTTGACGTCCGTCAAGGTGATGTAGGAACTGGTTTGCGTGTCATACAGACGGCGGTTGGGATATTTTTTAATCAGGCGGTCTATACTTTTTTTTGCACTACTCATCACAAGTTCCACTTATTGCGCCGCAGCGCATACTGAGTTGATTCGAAAAAAAAGCGAACCAGGGTCCGCTTTCGCACCTGCCTACTTTTTGCATTATAGAGTGGAAAACAACTCCATTGCACATCAGGGTAGTAGATTCCCGCATTTATTGCAACGCAACTAAAAGTAGATTCCTGACAAGACCGGAGATTACGCCGGTCTTGTCAGCAAAAACGCTTTGTGAATTAATCCGCTCTGACTTTAACATACCGGCCCGGCGCCGCCTCGATAGCCGCGTGGCGCTTGTTGCCTGGCTTGCCCGGTGCCTTCACCTGGGCGCCGCCGTGTTCGGCCAGGAAGGCCGCCCATTCGGGCCACCAGCTGCCCACGTGCTCGGTCGCGCCTTCCATCCATTGCTCGGCAGTCAAAGGCTTGGCTTTCGCCGTGCGTGGCTTGTCATTGCTCCAGTAACTGCGCTTTTTCTTCGAGGCAGGATTGATCACGCCGGCGATATGGCCCGAGGCACCGAGGATAAAGCGGTTGGCTTTCGGGTTTTTCGGATTCAGCAAGGCCGTGCTGGCGTAGGCCGCGCCCCAAGGCACGATATGGTCTTCGCGCGAACCGTAGATGAAAGCGGGCGCGTCGATGCTGCTCAGGTCGACCTTTTCCCCGGCCACCGTCAGCTTGCCCGGCACTTTCAGGCTGTTTTCCAGGTACGTGTTGCGCAGATACCAGCAGAACATGGGGCCCGGCAAGCCCGTGCCGTCGCCGTTCCAGTACAGCAAGTCGAACGCGGGCGGCTCCTTGCCCTTCAGGTAATTCGACTGCACGTAGTTCCACACGAGGTCGTTCGGCCGCAAGCTCGAGAAAGTGCTGCCCAGGTCGCGGCCCGACATCAGGCCGCCCTTGGCCAGAGACTGCTCGCGCAGCGCCACTTGTGGCTCGTCGATAAAGACGTCAAGCGCACCCGTGTCGCAGAAATCGAGGAAAGTGGTCAACAAGGTCAGGCTGGCGGCCGGATTCTCGCCGCGTGCCTTGAGCACGGCCAGCGCCGTCGAGACGATGGTGCCGCCCACGCAAAAACCGAACATATTGAGCTTGTCCTGGCCGGAGATTTCCTGCGTCACCTTGATCGCCTCGATCACGCCTTGCTCGACGTAATCGTCCCACGTCAGGTGCTGCATGCTCATGTCGGGATTGCGCCAGGACATGAGGAACACGGTATTGCCCTGCTCCACCGCGTAGCGCACGAGCGAGTTTTCTGGCTGCAAGTCAAGGATATAGAATTTATTGATGCACGGCGGCACCATCAACAGCGGCCGCTGGTGTACCGTGGCCGTCGTCGGCGTGTACTGGATCAGCTGGAACAAGGCGTTTTCAAATACCACCGTGCCTGGCGTGGTGGCCACGTTGCGGCCCACTTCGAAGGCCGATTCGTCGGACTGCGAAATGCGGCCCTTCTGCATGTCAGCCAGCATATTGCTCAAGCCCCTGGTCAGGCTTTCGCCCTTGGTCTCGATCAGGGTTTGCTGGGCATCGGGATTGGTGGCAAGAAAGTTGGCCGGCGACATGGCGTCGACGATTTGCTGCACGGCAAACGCAATCTTTTGCTTCTGGTGCGGCGTCGCCTCCACGGCATCGGCCATGGCGCTGAGAAACTCCGCATTGAGCAGGTAGGCGGCCGCATTGAAGGCCGACAAAGGGCTGGCGTGCCAGGCGGGCGCGGCGAAGCGGCGGTCTTTCAATTCCGGCGCCTTGCCGGCCATAAAGTCGGCCCACAAGCCCGTCAGCTTGGCTACGTAGGCGTTTTTCAGTTGCTCGATCGCTTCCGGCTTGATGCTGGCGCCCGCATCCTGCAAAATGCCGGCAATCGGATTGCCCTGGGGCTGCGGTACCATGTTGAACCACGTCTTCCACTGCTCAGGATTGCTGATCTGCGCCATCCATTCTTTGGTCATCATTTGAGGATCGGGCATATTCATAGGTATATGTAAGTCCATTCAAGAATTAATAAATAATTACTTCCGGGCCACCTGCATGCAAACTTTTACTGACTGGCAATACCAATGATGCTCATGACCGCTGTTGCCTGGATCTATGTCGTTGGCCTCATGGCGCTGACGGAACCGTCCATCGTCGCCGGGGTGATGACCTTCTTGCTGTACTGCGTCATCCCACTGTCCATCCTATTCTATCTGACGGGCTCGCGGCGACGCAAACGCAAGGCCGTGCGCATCGCGGAACAGAAGGCGCGCGCCCAAGCCTCAGCAGACGATAAAACAAAAACGGCAGACACATAAGTGTCTGCCGTGCAGATTATTTGCGCCAGATCAAGCTGGCCTGTCTTCCCGTGACGCCATCGCGCCGGTACGAGTAAAACTGCGCCGCATCGCTGACGGTGCAGTATTCCCCGCCTGCCACTTGCGCCACGCCATCGCGCAGCAGCATGGTACGCGCCAGCGCATAGATGTCGGCCAGGTATTTGCCCGGCTTGCCAGCGATGGCGACGAAGGCGGCGCTCAATACTTGCCGTTCAACATCATCACGCGCGCCGTCGCGTAACGCTTGCAGCACGTCCTGACCCACTTCGAATTGCTGCGGACCAATGGCCGGCCCCAGCCAGGCGAGGATGTCCGTCGCGCCCTGCTCCCGCATTGCCGCAACCGTGCGCTGCAAGACGCCGTTGGCCAGGCCGCGCCAGCCCGCGTGGGCCGCACCGACGACGAGGCCATCGGTCGAACAGAAGAGTACCGGCAGGCAATCGGCCGTCATCACCACGCACACGGCACCAGGCAAGGCGGCGATACTGGCATCGGCGTCCGGCACATGGCCGTCCAGCTTGCCAGCATCGGCCACAACCACGCCATGCACCTGCGACAGCCAGGCCGGCTCGGCGGGCAAGATGGCCGCCAGCCGCGCGCGGTTGGTGGCCACGTGCGCGGGTTCGTCGCCCACGTGCGTGCCCAGGTTCAAGCCACCGCCGCCCTGCCCGTCACCATACGGACCCTGGCTCACGCCGCCCGCGCGCACGGTCGCCAGCGCGCCCACGTTCGCGGGCAAGCCGGGCCAATCGGGTATAAGGCAAGGCAACGGCGACGTCATCAGACCTGTTCCGGCTCGGGAATACCGGCGGTAGCGATCAGCTCGGCGAAATCATCGGCCAGCGGCACGATCCATTCGCACGCTTCCAGGGTGCCCGGATGCACGAGGCCCAGGCGGCGCGCCTGCAATGCCTGGCGCGAGAAGACGGACACCAGGTGCTGCTTGCCGTACACGTAGTCGCCGACCAGCGCGAACCCCAGATGCTGCATGTGCACGCGGATCTGGTGCGTGCGGCCTGTTTCCAGGCGGCATTGCATCAGGCTCACGGGACGGCGGTCGAGTTCGCCGCTGCCGATCAATTCATAGTGCGTGATGGCGGGTTTGGCGGTAAAGTTTTCCGAGACGGCCATCTTGACCCGGTCGCGCGGATGGCGCGCGATCGATGCATCGATGGTGCCCGCCATTTTCGGCGTGCCCCACACGAGCGCGAAATATTCGCGCTTGACGGTGCGCGCCTGCAACTGGCGCACGAGATCCGTTTGCGAAGCGAGGGTCTTGCCGACGACCATCAGGCCGCTCGTATCCTTGTCCAGCCGGTGCACGATGCCCGCGCGCGGCACGCCAGCCAGCTGCGGACAGTGGTGCAGCAAGCCGTTGAGCAAGGTGCCCGACCAGTTGCCGGGGCCCGGATGCACGACCAGTCCGGCCGGTTTGTTGATGACGATGATATGCTCATCTTCGTGCACGATGTTCAATTCCATCGCTTCCGGCTTAAAAGCCTCGTCTTCCGGCGCGCTTTGCGGCAGAATGACGATCTTTTCGTCGCCATAGGCGGTCATGTTGCGTTTGGCAACTTTTCCATCGACGGTCACGAAACCGGCTTCCAGCCACAATTGCAAGCGGCTGCGCGAGTATTGCGGCACCAGCTTGGAGATGACTTTATCGAGGCGGTGGCCGCAGGCGTCCGGCGTCAGTTCCAATGTAATCGGGGCCATTTCCTCGAAGACGTCGTCGGCGGCAAAATCGCCGTCAAACGCCTCTTCGGCAGCATGGTCAGAAAGGGAGTCAAACGCGGGGTCAGCCAAATTAGGCTTCGGAGTTAATATCACAGCATTCCCATCGGCTATAATCAGCCTATTGTAAAATCTTGGTTAAAACCTTCTTGCAAAACGTCATGCAAAAAAAATTATCGTTGGTAGTCGCTTCAGTCGTTCTGCTCGGCATGTCCGCTTGCAGCTTGTTGCCTGAAAAAGTGGATGAGACCAAAAACTGGTCCGTTACGAAATTATACTCGGAGGCGCGTGAAGAAATGGCCGGGCAGCACTATGAAGCTGCAATCGGCCTGTTCCAGAAGCTGGAGGCTAACTATCCTTTCGGCAACTATGCTCTGCAAGCGCAGATGGAGATCGCTTACGCGTATTATAAGTCGGGAGACCAGGCGCAGGCACTGGCTGCCGTCGAACGCTTCATCAAGTTGCATCCGAACCACGCCAATGTGGACTATATGTACTACTTGCGTGGCCTGATCAGCTTTAATGACCAGATCAGCTTCCTGAACTTCCTGTACGAGCAAGACCCGACCGAGCGCGATCCGAAAGCTACGCGCGAAGCGTTTGCCGCCTTCAAGCAACTGGTCGACAAGTTCCCGAATAGTAAATATGCGCCCGATTCGCTGGCCCGCATGAACTATCTGATCGATGCCATGGCGAAATACGAAGTGCACGTGGCGCGCTATTACTACCGCCGCGGCGCCTACCTGGCCGCCGCCAACCGCGCGCAAACGACGGTCAGCGACTTCCGTGCCTCGCCGGCCATCGAAGAAGCGCTGTTTATCATGTACCGCTCGTATGACAAGCTGGGCTTGACCGACCTGCGCGACGATGCCTTGCGCGTGCTGACCAAGAACTACCCGAACACGGCATTCCTCAGCCCGGAAGGGGTGAATAAGGAACGCAAGTGGTGGAAATTCTGGCAGTAAGCTGCAATAAAAAACCGGGCTAGCCCGGTTTTTTTACTTATTCGCCCACTTTGCGCCGAAACACCCAGTTAGTATCGTTCGACGCCTCCGGCACATACGCATAACCATCGACGTCGAACTGCTTCAGCTGCTCGGGATCGCGGATCTGATTGACGGCCGCATAGCGGGCCAGCATGCCGCGCGCGCGCTTGGCGTAGAACGAGATGATTTTGTATTTGCCGTTCTTCCAGTCCTCGAACACGGGCGCGATGACGGGCACGTCCAGCTGGCGCGGCTTGACGGATTTGAAATATTCTTCGGAAGCCAGGTTGACCAGCACTTTCGCGCCCTGCTCCTTCGCCGTGCGGTTCAGGCCGTTGGTGATGGTGTCGCCCCAGAACGCATACAAATCCTTGCCGCGCGCGGTCGACAGCCGCGTGCCCATTTCCAGGCGGTGCGGGTGGATCAGGTCCAGCGGGCGCAGCAAGCCGTACAGGCCCGACAGGATGCGCACGCGCGACTGGGCATAGTCGAGCTGGGACGGCTGCAGGCTGCGCGCCTCGAAACCGGCATACACGTCGCCATTGAAGGCCATGATGGCCTGGCGCGCGTCATCAAGCTGGGGTGTCCAGGACGCGTAGCGGGCCACGTTCAGAGCCGATAAGGCGTCGGAAATGCCCATCAGGCTGCCCACTTCGGCGGGCGAAAACTGGCGCATGCGGGCTATGAGCTGGGCGGAATGGTCGAGAAAATCGGGAGTGCTGTGCAACGAGGTTGTTGGCGGCGTCTCCAGGTCGAGACTCTTGGCGGGCGAAAGCACGATCAACATAAATTATCACTACAGAATAGAATTGCCGACATGATACCTGCTCCACAAAAACTCGTCCTCGACACCAACGTTTGCCTCGACCTGTTCGTCTTCAACGACCCGCGCTGGGCGGGCTTGCTGGCGGCCATGGAAAGCGGCGCCGTGCATGCCATTACGCGCGAAGATTGCCGCGCGGAATATCTGGTCGTGCTGCACTACAAGCATCTGCCGCTCGATGAAGCGAGCCGCGCCGTTGCCGCCGCCCGCTTCGACGCCCACATCAAGGTCGTGGCGCCGCCCGTCTCAGGCGTACGCCTGCCCGTCTGCACGGACAAGGATGACCAGAAATTCCTCGAACTGGCGCGCGACGCCAACGCCGACATCCTCATCACCAAGGACAAGGCGCTGCTGAAACTGGCCCGCAAGACGGCCAAAGCCGGCATGTTCAAGATCATGGTGCCGGAAGGCTGGGCATTGCCAGGCTGAGCCTTTAAAGCCCCGCACGCAACGGGGCGCGCTGCGCTAGAATGGGACACGATTCCACTTTCCGCACCGCGCCCCTACCGTTCATGAACAGCCCGTCCCTGCCCTACACGACTCCCGCCCTGACCACCCGCTTGCCTGCTGTCGGCACCACCGTGTTTACCCGCATGTCCAGCCTGGCGGCCCAGCATGGCGCCGTCAACCTGGGCCAGGGTTTTCCCGACTTCGATTGCGCGCCTGAACTGGTCGACCGCGTCAGCGACGCCATGCGCGCCGGCCACAACCAGTATCCGATGATGACGGGCGCCGCGCCCTTGCGTGAAGCGATTGCCGCGAAGATCGCCAGCCTGTACAGCCATAGCTATGATGCCGGCACGGAAATCACCGTCACGGCCGGTGCCACGCAGGCGCTCACCACGGCCATCCTGTGCTGCGTGCATCCGGGAGACGAAGTCATCGTCATCGAACCGGCCTACGACAGCTATCTGCCCGCCATCGCGCTGGCCGGCGGCGTGCCCGTGCTCGTCTCCATGGAGGTGGGTGAACACGGGTACAGCGTGCCGTGGGACAAGCTGGCCGCTGCCGTCAGCAGCAAGACGCGCCTGATCATCATCAATACGCCGCACAACCCGACTGGCACGATCTTGCGCCCCGCCGATGTGGCCGCGCTGGCCGACATCGTGCGCGGCACGCAAATCTTGATCCTGTCCGACGAAGTCTACGAACACATGGTGTACGACGGCGTGCCGCACGCCTCATTAAGCCGCAACCCGGAACTGGCGGCGCGCAGCTTCATCGTCTCCAGCTTCGGCAAGACGTATCACGTGACGGGCTGGAAGGTCGGCTATGTAGCCGCCCCGGCCGCACTGACGGCGGAGTTTCGCAAGGTGCACCAGTACAACGTGTTTACCGTCAACACGCCGATGCAGCACGGCCTGGCCGGCTACATGGCCGACCCGCAGCCCTACCTGGACTTGCCCGCGTTCTACCAGCGCAAGCGCGACTTGTTCCGCGATGGCCTGGCGGGCAGCCGCTTTACCCTGTTGCCAGCCGACGGCACGTATTTCCAGTGCGTGCGCTACGATGCCATTTCGCAAGAGAGCGAAGCGCAGTTCGCCGAATGGCTGACGACGGAAATCAAGGTGGCCGCCATTCCCGTGTCCGCGTTTTATGCGCAGGGCAAGGAGTCGGGCATCGTGCGCTTCTGCTTTGCCAAGAAAGACGAAACCTTGCGCCTTGCGCTCGAGCGCCTGCGCAGCATATAACCGAGCACTGAACATGGCTTCGCTGCGGCGGGGCAAAGGATGACAAGCATGGTACAGCGTCGCATCGGCCCAGCCGACCTGGTTCCCGGCGAACCCCTGCCCTGGGATCTGTTTCTGGCCGACCACAGCGCCGGCCCGCAATTGCGCAAGGGACAGATCATCACGGACGGCGCGCAGCTGGGGCGGCTAATGCAGCTGGGCCTGTACGTGGGCGCACCGGACCAGCCACCCGTCTTGCGCTTGCTCAACGAAGCGGCGCAGCGCCTGGAGCGCTTGCTGCTGGCCTTGCGCAGCGAAAACAATGCCGAGCGCGACGTACGCGACATCGCGCGCGAACTGCTGCGCGCACTCGAGCACGATGCCGACATCGCCCTGGCCAGCATCCTGCTCAACCAGATCGCCGGCAGCTACGCCGTGCGCCACTGCATCGAAACGGCGCTGCTGGCCATGCTGGTAGGACGCAGCATGCACAAGTCCCACGACGAATTGCTGTTGATCGGCGCGGCCGCGCTGACGATGAACGTGGGCATGCTGCGCCACCACGACAGCTTCCAGGACCGGCGTGGCCCGCTGAATGACGAGGAAATGCGCATCGTGCGCCAGCATCCGCAGGAAAGCACGGAATTGTTGCGCTGCGCCGGTGTCGACGACGAGGAATGGCTGAGCTGTGTACTGCTGCACCATGAAAACGACGACGGCAGCGGCTACCCGCAGGGGCGCACGGCCGATGAAATCCTGCAAAATGCCAAGCTGATCGGCCTGGCCGACCGCTATTGCGCCCGCGTCTCGGCGCGCAACTACCGGCGCTCCATCGTGCCCGACCAGGCGCTGCAGCACATCTTCCTCGACCAGGGCGTACCTATCGATCCGCTGCTGGGAGAACAGTTCGTCAATCTGCTGGGCAAATATCCACCGGGCACTCTGGTGCGCCTGCGCAGCGGCGAATTGGGCGTCGTCACGCAACGGGGCGCCGGCCAGGTCCACCCGCTCAGCGACCCGCTGGGCGCGCCGCTGGCCGCCGCCCAGCTATCGCAGATGACGCCGCGCGACACGGGCGACAGCCAGTTCGCCATCGTTTCCTCGCTGCATGAAGATGATGCGGGCGTGCGCTTCAGCATGCGGCATGTGTGGGGGGATGAAGCGCGGTTGTAGCGCTTATTGGCATGGGTCGCAATACGCGAATGCCTTGATGACAAGTTTCGCAGGCAGCCTGCAAAATTGATGATTCGAAGTGATCTTTACTATCTCAAAAGATTGCTATTCATCACTATTTCTCTTATTTTTATTTCAAAATAGTAATGAAGGGCGCTGTCTTCGCTGAACTGATTTTCCAGGACAACAACGTCGACATCTTTTTCAGGGAAATACATTTTGATTGATGCAAAGCCCAAGCCTTTTCCGGAGTGGCCGATGTATTTAATCGGCGTCTTGTCACTGACATAGACACCATAACCATAGCCATTTTTTTCAGCACCGAAAGCGACGTGCTGACTGGATATGTCATAATTTGTCATCAGCTTGTAGGTTTCCGGCTTTAAGATTTTCCCCTTATGAAGTTTTTCATCCCATGCATTCAAATCCCTTGCATTTGAAACAATGCCTCCAGCGGGAATAAAATCAACCCAGCCTTGCCCCTGAACAGGATGCATTTTCAATGCGAATACATTTTTCGAATTGACATAGCCATTGATAACGTTATTCTTCTTGCCTTCCTCATAGCAAAAACTATTGTCCATTGCCAGCTCTTTGAACAAGTCATTTGCCGCTTCGATATACTTTTTCCCGCTTACTTTTTCAAAAATATGTCCCAGCATGGCGTACGTTGTCACGCCGTATAAAAAATCCGTTCCGGGCTGGAAGCTCAGTGGCTGGTCAATCTCAGTGATTCCTGCCGAAAAGTTGAGCAGCTGATGCACGGTCACTTTGTCGGCCCACGCCTGCGGCAAATCAGGCAAGTATTTTCTAACGGGACTATGCAAGTCGATCCTGCCTTTTTCAACTTCCCGCAAAATCAACGCTGCCGTGATCTGCTTGCTATTCGACATGATCCTGAAGTTGTCGTCCAGTTTCAACGGCACCTTATTTTCAAAATCCGCATAGCCATAGGCTTTTGAGTATATTGTTTTCCCATGTTGCGTGATGAGAATGACCCCATTGAAACTTCTTGGACTTATTTCCTTGATCAAGCTGTCAATTTCAGCAGCGTAGTCACCCGACTTGTCTGCAGGTGAATGACTTTCAGCATGGGCATTGGCGAATACAGCGCCTGTCAATAGAAATGAAATCGCCAATATTTTCAGTGGCGAAGTCGCTTTTTTATCAGCATCAGAAGTTTTCATGGTGATATTGTCGTTTGGTTTACAACCTTCAACTGGGAAAATTATACCCCCGCCCACTGCGTGGCTGCGAATTCAAACGGCCAGCAACAGAACCGTCAGTTTGAAGACTTCAAATACGCGCGCAAGCCATGCGTCAAAATAAAGGGAAACACGCTCGCATGGTCTTCATCCTCGAACACGCGCAAGCGCGTCTTCAGGCCCGGGTACTTGTGCGATTTCAGCTTGCCATCGAACTCGCGCAGGTCGGCCAGCATGTCGGCCTCTTCCTCCAAACGCGAACGCTTCTTGCCCGCCGCCAGCTTTTCCAGGCCGCCGATGCCGAAGAACACGGATGCAGGCAAGTCCTTGTGGCTGGCCGCATATGCCTGCTCGCGGTCGAACATGACACCGGCGTCGTACCACAGCGACGGGCTGCCGAGAATGTAGTGCTCGAAGGTGCGCGGTTCCGTCAGCAAAAATTGCAGACCCAGCAGGCTGCCGTAGGAATGGCCGATGAAGACCTTGCGCTGCATGTTGACGCGATAGTTACTGGCGATAAAGGGAAACACCTCGCCCGAGATGAACTGGCCATACGCCTTCGCTTCACCAAACGCTGGTTGCCGCCCCGGCATGTCCGAGCGGTAATCGTGCTTGCGCGGCGTGGTGGGCGTGTAGTCGCGGCGGCGGCTGTACACCCCGCCATCGCCGTTGGCGTACGACAGGCCGACCACCACGACTTCTTCCATCCCCGCATGCTTGTTCAGACGCTGCGCGATATTGCGCACGATGGGGAACGAGTAATTGGCATCCACGACGAACAGCACCGGATAGCGTTTATTTCCCTGCCGATAGGAATCGGGCAAGGCGACATATAGCTGATAGTCGCGTTTCAGGGCTTGCGCACGGATGTCGCGCACTTCCGTATTTTCCAGCACGTAGCTGGCTGGCGGGCTGGCGGGTGCGGCCAGGGCGCTGCTGGCCAGGCAGCACAGGACGACGAGCAGATTGCGAGGTTTCAAGCTGGTTTCTTTCATTGAGGTAAAAGTTACTTCGACACAGCCGCCGTCAGCTGCACCAATTTTCGCTCGACAAACGCCTGCAATTGCGGCGACAGGGTTTGCAAGCCCTTGGCCCGCTCGAACGCCTGGCGCGCCTGGGCTTGGTGGTTGTCCGCTTGCAAGGCGATGCCCAGGCCCATCCACCAGACGCTGTTGTCGGGCGCCGTCTGCAGGGCCTGCTGATACTGTTCCGATGCTTCGCGGTAGCGCTGTTCGCGCTGCAGCACGCCGGCCAGGAAGGCGCGGTATTCGCCGTTGTCGGCGGCGTACGGCAAGCTGCGCGTGAGGGTATCGAGGGCGGCCGCGCCGCCGTTGGCCTTGTCCAGCTGCAGACGGGCCAGCATCATCGCTTGCGCCGGCTGTTTCGGGTCCAATGCCAGGCTCAGCTGCAACTGGCGGGCCGCCTCGTCGGGGCGCTGCGCTTCGAGCAGCAGACGCACCAGGGTTTCGCGCGCGCCCTGGTGGCGCGGGTCCAGCTGCAGGGTCTGCTGCAAGGCCAGCATGGCGTCGGAGACGCGGCCATCCTGCAACTGGGCCAGCGCGCGCCGGTATTCGTTCTCCACGCGCTGCTGGGCAGTGACGTGCTTGCCGTCGATGATGCGCTCGCTGGCGGCCGGTGCGGGCGTTTTTACCACGGACGCAGCGGCAGGCTTGGCCGCTTTTTCCACGATGCGGCGCATTTCGGCGGGCCGCGCCTTGGCGGGCGCGGGAGCAACTTTCTCGGCCTGGAACACGGGTTCGGGTTCAAGCGCCACGACGGGCGCAACTGGTGCAGCCACCACGGGAGCCGGTGCAACGACAGGCACCGGCACTGGTAAGGGAGCCAGAACAGGCGTACTGGCCACATTGATCAGCACGGGCGGCACGGCCGGGCGCTTCAGGTAGACCCAGCCCAGGGCGATGGCGGCGGCCGTCAAGCCGGCAGCGCCGCCAAAGACCAGCGCGCGCGGCAGGCCCCGCTCGCGTTCGGGCACGGAGCGGATACCGGCCGCGTCGCCGCGTCCATCGGGGGTGCCGCGCGCATCGAGGTCTTGCAACATCTTGTTAATCAGGCTCATCTACAGGCTCATCTTCGTCATCGGTTCAATAAAGTCCAGCTCACGCCGCAAGCGGCGGCCAGCACGCCGGCGCCGGCCAGCCATGGCCAGGGCTTCTGCCAGAAGCGCGGCTTGCTGGCCAGGGTGTCGCTGGCGGCCAGCGCCACGTGGCGCCCGCTGACCTGCTGCCGGCCTTCGCCATACGCCACCATCAGCGCCTTGTGCGCCATGATGTTGATCAGACGCGGGATGCCGCCGGAAGCCTGGTACAGCTTGCGCACGCCGCCACGGCTGAACAGGCGCGCGCCATCGAAGCCGGCCACGCGCAGGCGGTGCGCCACATAGAAATCCACGTCATCGCGCGACAGCGGACCCAGGTGGTAGTGAAAGGTGATGCGCTGCGCCAGCTGGCGAATTTCCGGCAGGGCCAGCTTGACGTCGAGTTCCGGCTGGCCGAATAGCACGATTTGCAGCAGCTTGCGCTTTTCCGTTTCCAGATTCGTCAGCAGGCGCAGCGCTTCGAGGCTATCGACGGGAATCGCCTGCGCTTCGTCCAGGCACAGCAGCACGCGCTTGCCTTGCGCCGCCAGGTTGAGCAGGCGCAGGTTGAGGGACTTGAGCAACTGATGCTGATCAGCATCTTTCTCCAGCAGCACATCGAGGTCGTCCGCCAGCGCCAGGATCAGCGAACGGGGCGGCAAGTTCGGATTCGGGATGTAGGCCGTGACGAAATCCGGCCCCAACGATTGCATGAACTTGCGGCACAAAAAGGTTTTACCAGTCCCCACTTCGCCAGTGATCTTGATGAAGCCCTCGCCATTGCGCGCCGCCACCAGCAGGGTGTTGAGCGCCTTTTGCGACTGCGGGCCGTTGAAGAAGAAACTGGTATCGGGCGTGAGGCCGAACGGCGCCTCGCGCAAGCCGAAATGGGCCTGGTACATTTAGCGCCGCTCCGACGGTCGGCGCGGGTCGAGCGCCTCGATGCGCTTGCCCGAATCGAGCAAGTCCTCGTTCCAGCTGTTGGCGCCATCGACGATGGTCGGCTTGATCAGCACCACCAGCTCGCGCTTCTGGATCACCTGCCCCGTGTTGCGGAACAGCGCGCCCAGTACGGGAAGGTCGCCCGCGCCCGGCACTTGCGAGCGGTCCGACGTCGTGGCCTGGCGCATCAGGCCGCCGATGGCGACGATGCGGCCATCCTGGCTGCGCACCATGCTGTCCATCTCGGACGTGCTCGATGCGGCCAGCGGCAGTTTCAGCGAACCGGCGCTGCCCAGGTCGATTTCCTTGCTGATGGTCGACACCTGGCTCACGGACGGGTGCACGTGCAGGATGATGTTGCCATCCGCATCGATCTGCGGCGTCACGTCCAGCACCACGCCGGAAAAGAAGGGCTGCAAGGTCACGTTGGGGCTGGTCGTCGCGCCGCTGGCCGTCGTGTTCGTCGTGGTCGACACGCCCGTCACGTAAAACTCGTCCGTACCGATCTTCAGCACGGCCTTCTGGTTATTCATGGTGGCGATGCGCGGGCTCGACAGTACATGCACGGAACCCTGCGATTCCAGGAAAGAAATCATGGCGGCGAAATTGGCCGTCTGGAAAGCCAGGCCGAACATAGAACCGGCCGCGTTGGCCGCCGAACTGAGGCCAAAGCCGCTGCTGGCCGTCAAGCCATTGCCGGTGGTCATGTTCGGCGGCTGGCCGCCGTTGAACGGCAGCGGCGCCAGGGTGCCGCCCGGCTGGATGAAGCCGGTCGAGATGCGGTTCGTGTGGCCGCTCTTGATCGAGGCGAACGAGGCCCAGTTGATGCCCGTCTGCGTATTGTCGTTGAGCTCGACTTCGAGGATTTTCGCTTCCAGGATCACCTGGCGGTCGACGGACAATTGCGTGGCCTTCAGGTACATGTCGACATTGCGCAACTCTTCCGGCATGGCGCGGATGACGATCACGCCCGACTGCGGGCTCAGTACCACTTGGCGCCCGCCTTCGCTGCTGCCGACGATGGCTTCCAGAGCCGCTCTCAATTCCGGCCAGAAATCGGCCGTCGACGAGGTGGTCAGGTTGCTGCTGTCCAGGGTGCGGCCGCCCTGGCCGCCATTGGTTTGCTGGTTCTGCTCGTTATTCTGGTTATTGCCCTGGTTGTTATTGCCGCCATTGCCCGAGCCGCCCGAATTGGTCGAGCCCACCGAACCCACGGACGTCGACGAGACGCGCAGGTTGGAACTGCCGCGGCGCGCGCCCGTCAGGTAATTGACGTGGAACAAACGCGTCTGCATGGTCAGGGGCTTGATGTAGATCTGCGTGCCCTCGACCTTGTAATCGTAGCCATACAGTTCGCGCACGGCGTCGAGCGCCTGGAACAGGGTCACGTCCTTCAGGTTGGCGGAAATCGTGCCGCCGATGTCAGGGTGGACCAGCATGTTGTAGCGCGTGCCGGCCACGATGGAAGTGAAGAACTGGCGCGCCGGCACATTGTTGAAAGCCACGTTGAAGCGCTCGTCGAGCGCGGCGCGGGCCTTCGGCAATTGCTGGGCCAAGGCCGCCACAGGTGGCAGCAGCGCCGCTTCCACGGCATCGGGCTGGGCCGCTGGCGCCGTGGTGGCCGCCGCGCCCTTGACGGCATCGGAGATCGCATTGTAGGTGTCGCGCTTGACGGGCGCGACATTGCAGCCGCCCAGGCCCAGGCTGACGCTGATGACAGCCGCCATCGTACTGATCTTGAACATGCTCGCCTTGTGTTGATTGAGTTGCTTGGCCACTTCTTCTACTCCTGCTTGCTGCCGGTCTTGCTATCGGTCTTGCGATCGGTCTTGCTGCTCGGGTACAGCTTGAAGGTTTCCAGTGATTTGCCACGCCGCAACAGCACTGCCGTGTCGTGGATTTCCGTCACCACGGCGTCGCCCACCCTGCTGCCGACCTTGACCGTCTGGCCATCGATGACGGCCAGGCGGCGTCCGCCCGGCTGGGTGGAAATGAGCACCGATTGCAGCTGAGGCCGGGCCGCAACGACGGGCGCGGCGCTGGCGGGCGCCCACAGGGCCGCGGGCGGACGCGTCGGATCATCGAGCGCCTGCGCCTGCGCGCCAGGCCATGCCAGATTCAGCATGAGCAAAGGCGCCAGCAGCGCGGGACCAAAGGTCAGAGTGCGATCCATGTGTCGTCCATGCTGAGGGTATGTAAAGTCAGGGTCAAAGTGGCGCTTGGGTAGCTGGCCGCATCGAGGTGGGCGGCGCCCCAGAAGACGCGCGTCGGCATCGCTTGCAGCGCCTGCATGTATTGCACCATGTCCGCATAGCTGCCTTGCAGCACCACTTCCACGCCATGCTGGTGCAGCAACGGCGCCGGGGCCGGCGCCTTGGTGGCATCCGCCTTGGCCGCCGCATCGCCGTTTGCGGTTTCGGCCTGATGTGCGCCGACTGCGCTGCCGGGCAAGGTTTTCAGCGACACCAGGCGCAATCCCGCGTGCCGGCGCAGCAGGTGCTCAAGCAAGGTAACCATGCGCTCGGGCGCCACCAGGCCATGCTGCTTCTCGCGCAGCGCCTGCGCCAGGGATGCCGTTTCCGCCTGCAGGGCCAGCAGGCGCGCGCGCGCTTCCTTGTCGGGATCGGTGGCATGGGCGAGCATGGTCAGCTCGATTTCCTTGTTCGTCGCGGTCAACAGGCTTTGCTTTTGCGCAATGCTCGCTTCCAGCGCTGCATGCTTCGCCAGCAAGGGATTGAGGCTCATGAAATAAAATACGAACAGAACGGCGGCCGCACCGGCGCCAAACACCATCAGCCGCTCGCGCCGGCTGAGGGCATCGAAGGCGGTGGCCCATTTCTTCAGCAAGGGCAGCATCAGCGTGTTCCTCCCGCAACAGGTTTGGGCGGCGTGACAGCACGCTCCGCCGACTGCAGGCTGAACGCGACGTAAGGCAGGCTGGCCGCCTTGCCCTCGGCCACGGCCGGCTGCTCGGGCTGGCTGATGTCGAGGCTGGCAAAGCTCTTGCCTTTGAGTATTTCCTGCTGGCCCAGGCGCGTGATGTACGCGGGCAGCAGCGACGCGTGCAAGGCGCGGCCCTGCAAGCCAAAGTCATTGCCGGCGCCGGCGATGTCCACGCCCGTCAGCCATACGCCTTCGACCCTGGCCTGCGCCAGCGCGCGGAAATAGCCGGCATAGCCGAGGGTATTGCCCAGCTTGCCGCTGTCCAGCATGCTAGCCGCGTCTTGCAGCAACTGGCGCTGCGCCTCGACGGCCGCCAGTTCCTGCGCCAGGGCCGGCTCTTTCTTGCGTGGCGGGTAATCGCGCAAAATCTGGTCGCGCTTCGCCTCGACTTGCGCCAGTGCCGCCTTGACGCCCGCTTCGCGCTGTTCCAGGCCGGCCATTGCCTGCCGGGCCAGCACACCCAGGACCAGCAAGACGAGTGCCAGCGCGCTCAGGCCCAGGCCGGCCGTGCTCGCCGACATATGGTGTTTTTTCAGTTCAAACTGGGGATTGAACAGATTGATCTGCTGGCTCATGCGCCCTTCCCTTCATGCTTGCCCGGGTGCGGGCCAAGCTCGCGCAAGGCCGCGCCGATGGCCAGGAAGTAGCGCGCCTGCATGGCGGGGTCGCGCAATTCGGCGGCCTGCGACAAGTCCAGCACGGTAGCCAGGTCCAGCTGCTCGACGGGCATGTAGAGATTGTCGGCCAGATAGGCGTGCAAGCCATCGCTGGCGCCCGTCATCAGCATCAACCGGGCCAGCGAAATGAAATGGAACTGGCGGTCGAAGTGGTCGAACGAGCGCTGCAGTTCCAGGGTGACGCGGTCATAGTACTGGCTGGCATCGGGCGACTGCAATTGCGACAGGGTCACGTCGATGCGGCGCGCCTGGTACAGCTCGCCATTGAAACTCATGGTCAGCAAGCCGCCGTCGCCATCGAAAAACAGCACGGCGATGCCGCGTCCCGGCGTTTCCAGCAAGGTGGCGATATTACGCTGCGCCATTTCGGGGATATCGATCACGGACAGGCCGATCTTGCATTCGGCGTACTGCGCCTGGCGGCGCGACACGGCGCTGTTGCGCGCGGCGACGGCAAACACGCTGCTGCCCCGCTGGGTGCCGTTCGGATCGCCGGGAATGTCGAACACGTCGATAGTGGCGTCGGCCAGTGGAAAGTCCAGCATATCCTTCAGGCGCCAGCCCACGGCCGTCTTCAACTCCTCGCGCGGCACGGCCGGCGCTTCCAGCGACAGCAGCTGGTATTCGCCGCCAGCCAGCACGCTGGTGCAGTGGCGCGAGGGGGCCTGCAGCTCCTTGCCCAGTTTTTCCAGCACCTCGGCCGGCGCCGGTCGTGCGGCCGCCTGGTAGCTGGCACGCAGCACGCGCGGCATCCCGCCGGCGGGACGTTCGACAACGACAGCGCTGACGCCCTCGCGGCCAAACGCCGTGGCCAGCCAGCCATCGTACTTCTTTGCTCTTGCGAATAAACCCATGCGAACTATCCAGTGTAAGTGCCTGCCCGATCTTGTCGCGCAGTTAATGCATCCAGCCAATTTTAATTCATGAAGCCAACTTTATTGTGTAAAAACAATAAATTAGCGATCTTTTTTTCACGCAGTTGACCTTACTGCGACAACACGGCTTGCAGGCGGCGCTGGACGTAATCGGGGTTATTGCCCGCGTTCGGGCAGCCGGCAGGCCCAGGCTGGTTGCAAGCCGTGGCCGTGATGGTCCAGCTGGTCAAGGTGCCGGGTCCCGTGGCCGTGTTGCATTGCACGCTGACGCTGAACGCCGACAGGGTCGTGCCAGGTGGCAAACTGAACGTGGTGGCGCCGATGCACGCCGCACCGGCGGTCAGGCCGGCGCTGATCTGCCGCTGCAAACCCCATTCAAGGCCGGCGCGGGCGGCCTGCTCGGCGCGCACGCCCTGCACGTCCAACGCCGATTCCGTCTGCTGGAAGGTGGACATATTCACCATCACGGCCGCCAGCGCGGCCAGCACCACGAGCAGGAAAATGGCCGTGACAAGGCTGAAACCGCGCATGCGGCGCGCGCGGTGGCGCAGCAAGTGCGTCATGGCGTATTCCTCGCCTGCACCTGTTGCACCAGGCGCAGCACGCCAGTATTGCTGTTCGCCGCGCCCAGGCTCAGGCTGATATTCACCAGGCCCCGCTGCACATTGGCCAGCACCGTATAGCTGAAAGCGCACGCCGTCACCTGGCGCGCCAGCAGGGCGCCATTCGCCGCCACCAGCGGCGCGGTGCCTTCCACAGCCGGCTGGGCGGCCTGGATCACATAACCGTCGTAACGGGTCAGGGTCCCGGTCGCCAGATTGCAGGCATAGGTGACGGGCGTCGACACCACCTGAAAACGGTTCGACGGCGACGGCAGCGGCGCAGGCGCCGTCGTGAAAGGATAGCTGCCCAAGGTGACGACACGGCCGGCCACGCCCGTGACGGGCGCGCGGTTGCAGCCATTTGCCGCGCTGCAGAAATAGGCATCGTTCGGCGTGTAAGCTCCGCCCAGGTTGTAGACGACGATCTGGTCGCCCACGCTGATCGCCTGGCGCGCGCCCAACGCATTGGCGGGCATGGCGCCGACGACGGTGAAGCTCGCCGGAACGCCGGCGGCGGGAGGGGTCTCGAAGCTCAACACATTGCCCAGACCGGCCGGATCGCTGTCGCTCAGGTAGCGCCCGCCCGTCTTGGTCAGCAGCAATTCCAGGAACTGGCCCCCGCCCGTCACGCGCACGCTGTTCGGCAAGGCGAGGCGCACGTCGCGCGTCAGGCGGCGCGCCGCCGTATCGGCCGTATCGGCCAGCGCCGCGCGCGCGGTGGTGTCGATATAGCCTTGCACGGGCACGCGGATGAAGACGGCGACCATGGCGCCGATGATGCCCGTGATGACGATCACGATGACCATCTCGATAAGGGTAAAGCCGCGCGGGCGGCGCCTGGTGTCAAGGAAATTTTT
Organism: Janthinobacterium sp. HH104; assembly: GCF_001758715.1. Lineage (NCBI taxonomy): Bacteria > Pseudomonadati > Pseudomonadota > Betaproteobacteria > Burkholderiales > Oxalobacteraceae > Janthinobacterium > Janthinobacterium sp. HH104. The sequence goes on from NZ_LRIB01000050.1 coordinate 108,231, forward strand.
CATGGAATACTGTTCGGCGCATAGCGCACGCGATAGCCGTCGAGCACGACCTGCTGGTCGGCATACGGCACGACCACCTGGATACGCAGGCCTTCCGTGGCAGGTAAGCCATTCAGGGCTACGGGAGTGATCGTTACCGATGCAACATATGTCTGGGGGGAGCCAGCAGCCCAGACGGCGCCCTGCGCATCCGTCTTGTAGTCCGTGGCTGCGCCATACGCGCCCACGTAATCGTTGACGTTATCGAAAGGACGCCCCGCGCCGCCCGCCTCTTGTCCGGCCACTTCCGGGATAGCGCAGCCGGCGGGGTTGGCGGCCGTTTCCGCGGCCGGGTCTTGCGGATCGCAAAACGTAAACCGCGCCAGCTGGATTTCTTCCAGCATGCTTTCGGCAATCGCCAGCGCCTGCTTGCGCAGCTGCGGGTCGGCGCTGTGTTGCGTCGTCAGGCTCATCACGCCCAGGATGGCGGCCGAAGCCAGGCCGACGATGACGATGAATAGCACCAGTTCGATCAGGGTCACGCCACGTTCACGCTGGCGACGCTGGCTAATGGACATAGCCGGTCTCCCCTTCAACCGTGACGGTACGCGTCAGGCCATTGCTCTGGATGCTGATTTGCAGCGGGCCCGGGAAGGTCGATGCGTCAGGAAACACATTGGCCAGCGCATATGGCTGGCCCAGCGCGTCGAAATAAAAACTTGCCGACTTGACGGGATCGGTGGACATGGTAACGCCGGAAGGACGGCCTTCGCACAGCCAATTGCTACCCAGGCAATGCTGTAGCGTCTCCTTGCTGCCGCTGTTGTTGCCCGTCGGCGGCACCACCTTCTGCTCATCGCTGCAGCCGGCGTCGAAGCACAGGGCCACCTTGTTGGCATCGATGCTGACAAACACGGCACGGTTTTGCGCCACAGCCAGCTTTTGCCCGTAGCGCACGATATTCGTCACCTGGTCGGCAAAACCGCGCGCGTCGAACGTGTCGCGCTGGAAAAACCGGTTGACGGCAAAGGTCGCCAGCAAGCCCGCGATCACCATCACGGCCACCAGTTCGATCAAGGTGAAGCCGCGCGCAGGCGTACGCCTCAGCGAGCCTGGCGGCACTGCGTGGCGATGCGGAAAGACTGTCGGTGGCTGCTGCAATGGATGGCCCGTAAAAAAGCCCAACGGGCTGGCGCCTGGGGTTGGGCTGGTGGTGCGCAAGGAAGGCTGGCGTGGCCTGACTTTCCTTGTTGTGTGCTTATATGTTTAGCCGCAATTTTCGGCTTTTGCATTGACCGTGATAACAGGTGCTCCGCCTGCAGCGGCAGGCGCCGTGTACACTACCGAGCAGCTGGCGCGTGTCGTGGCCTTGTCTACCGCAACGGTCATGACGGAGCCGGCAAAGGTGACATTGTAATCATCAACCGACAAGCCAGCAGCTTCTTGTATGCCGTCAGCACTGGCCGCAGGATAGCCAAACGCATCCTTGATGGTCTTGCCTTCCATCACGACCGCTTTAGTCGAGTCGCCGTTGACCAGGTATTGCGCATGGTACAGCGCCGCACCCGCCTTGACGGCGCCAGCGGCCGCATTCATCTTGGCCACGCGCGCATCAGTCGACATGTCGATAAATTTAGGAATCGCCGTCGCCGCCAGGATGCCGAGGATCACGATGACGACGATCAGTTCGATCAGGGTAAAACCTGCCTGGGCGCCGCTTTTCATACTACGTAAAGACTTATTCATACCTGCTCTCCAAAATCAAATAAAAACATTAAAACCAACGCCATGAAACTGTCGCCGCACCAGACCAGGAAGCGCGTCAGTTTGCTGCCGAGTCCGGCGATTTCCACACCACGATATCGGGCTCCCGGGAGAGCTTGTCAAGATCGGCGTCCGCACCCGGCAAGGTTACCTTAAATTTCACTGAATCAACCCTCGTAGTGGGAAAAATATTGCCATTACTAAACAAATAGATAATTTTTTGTTCTTTTTTGTCGTACAACCAATTCCCTGCCTGTAATTTTGCAAGGTCCGGCTGCGCGAACTCGCCCAGGTAGTTGGCCGGTTTATCCATCAACCAGTCGAACGGGTTTTGCCGCGCCAGCGCCGGCATTTTGTCGCGCCGGTCCGCCAGGTACAGCTGCAGCACCTGCACCCGCAAGCTGGTGCGCAAGACGCCGAGCATCTGGGCCACGGCCACCTGCTGCGCCTGCTGCTGGTAATAGCCGACCCGGTTCAACAATACCGCCACCAGGATGGCGAACACGCCCGCCACCACCGCCAGCTCGAACAGGGTGAAACCGCGCTGGCGGAACGGCTTTGCCATCAGTGCAGGGCCGCCCGGCCCAGGTCCCAGATCGGCAAGAAGATGCCCAGCGCCAGCACCAGCACCATGGCGCCGAGGAAGACGATCAAGATCGGCTCGATCTGCGCCGACAGGGTCTTCAATTCATAGTCGACTTCGCGTTCGTACATGTCCGCGATCTCGTCCATCAGGTCGTCGAGCGAACCGGATTCCTCGCCCACGGCGATCATCTGCAGTACCACGGGCGTAAACACGCCGGCCGCGACCGAGGTGCGCAAGATGCTTTCGCCCCGCTCGACACCGTCGCGCATCTGTTCCACGCGCGCGCTCAGATAAGTATTGTCGACCGTTTGCGACACCACGGTCAGTGCCTGCACGATGGGCACGCCGCTCGTGCTCGACAAGGCGAAACTGCGCGCAAAGCGGGCCATCGTGCCCTTCAGGATGATCTTGCCGGCGATCGGCAGGCGCAGCTTGGCGCGGTCCCATTTGTATAAGCCCTCTTTCGTGCGCAGCCAGGCGCGCCAGCCGAAAAAGCCGCCCACGCCCAGCATCAGCAGGATGGGCCAGTACGTCACCGTGAAGCGCGAGGTACCGATCAGGATGCGCGTCATCAGGGGCAGTTCCGCGTGGAAGCTGGCGAACACTTTCTCGAACTGGGGAATGACGAAGATATTCACCACGATCATGGCGGCGAGCATGGCAAAGACGACGAAGGTCGGGTAGCGCGTCGCCGTTTTCACGCGCGCGCGCATGTCGCGGTCGAATTCCAGGTGGTTGAACAGGCGCAGGAACACTTCGTCGAGGCGCCCCGTCATTTCGCCCACGCGCACCATCGACAAGTAAAACGGCGTGAAGATCGTGGGATGGCGCGCCATGGCGGCCGACAGCTCACGGCCAGCGTCGAGCGATTCGCGCACATCCTTGATGATGCGCCCGAACGCGGGGCTGATGGCGGACTCCTGCAAGCCGGCCAGGCCGCGCATGATGGGCACGCCCGCCTTGAGCAGGGTGTACAGCTGGCGGCTGAACAGCTGCACGTCCATGGGCGTGACTTTTTTCTCGGTCAGCCTGGCCCACCAGCCCAGTTGGTTGGCGCCGGCCTTCGTCACCGTCTGTTTCGTGGCGCTGATATCGACGGGCGTGCTGCCGCCCGCCATCAACTGGTCGGCCACGGCGCCGCTGTCGGCGCCTTCCATCACGCCGGTCAGCAGTTCGCCGCTGGCGCTACGTGCCTTGTAGGAGAAAAACGGCACCTCAATCCTCGCTCTGGTTGCTGATGCGCATCGCTTCCATCACCGTCGTGCGGCCCTGTACCACCAGTTGCACGGCGTGGCGGCGCAAGGTTTCGCCCGCCATCTGCGCCGTCGCCACCTTCATGAAATGCGATGGGTCGGCATGGTTGGCGGCATCGGCCACGGCGCGCGTGATTTCCAGCAATTCATACACGCCCGTACGGCCCCGGTAACCCATGCCGTTGCAATGCGAACAGCCCTTGCCGTGGAAATACTGGTTGCGCTCGACCAGCTCGCCCAGTTCCAGGCGCAGCCATTCGTATTCGTTCGGCGTGGGCTGGTATGGCGTGCTGCAGCTTTCGCAGATCACGCGCACCAGGCGCTGCGCCAGCACGGCTTGCAGCGAGCTGCCCACCATGTAGCGGGGCACGCCCATGTCCATCAGGCGCAGCGGCGTGCTGATGGCGTCGTTCGTATGCAGGGTCGACAGCACCAAGTGACCCGTCATGGCGGCGCGCAGGCCGATCTGCGCCGTTTCCTGGTCGCGCATCTCGCCGACGAGCACGATGTCGGGATCTTGCCGCAAGGCCGAGCGCAGCACCCTGGCAAAGTTCAGCTCGATCTTCTCGTTCACTTGCACCTGGTTAATGCCGGGCAAGCGGTACTCGACGGGGTCTTCCACCGTGATGAGCTTTTTTTCCACGGAATTGAGTTCGGACAAGGCGCAATACAAGGTCGTCGTCTTGCCGCTGCCGGTTGGCCCCGTCACCAGCACGAGGCCGTTCGGGCGGCTGACGATGGCGCGGAACTGCTGCACCAGCTTGGGCGGCATGCCGATGGCGTCCAGGCGCAAGGTCGTGCCGCCCTGGTTCAGCAAACGCATCACCACCGATTCGCCATACTGCGTCGGCATGGTGGAAATACGCACGTCGATGCGCTGGTTTTTCACGCGGATGGCGAAACGGCCATCCTGCGGCAGGCGCTTCTCGGAAATATCGAGGTCCGACATCAGTTTCAAGCGCAGCGCCAGCGAACTGGCGATCTTGCTGTCCGCTTCCGTCTGCAGGTGCAGCACGCCGTCGATACGGAAACGGATTTGCAGCCGGCCTTCCTGCGGCTCGATGTGGATGTCCGAAGCGCGCACCTGCGTGGCATCCTCGAACACCGATTGCAGCAGCTTGACGATGGGCGCCTCTTCCAGGCCCGGATTGGCGGCCAGCGCGCCGAAGTCGACGGACACGTCGCCCAGGTCCTGCTCCAGCTCGCGCGTCAGGGTCGAGATATCTTCCGTGCGGCGGTAGATGCGGTCGATGGCGGCCAGCACTTCCGTCTCATTGACCACAGCCAGTTCGATCTGGCGCTTGACCAGGCGCGAAATTTCATCGTACGCGAACAGGTCGGTCGGATCGGACATGCCGACCAGCAAACCCTCGCGGCGGTCTTCCAGCACCAGCGCGCGGAAACGGCGCGCCTGGGTTTCCGGCAGCAGCCGCACCAGTTCGGGATTGATGTTGAAAAACTTCAGATTGATGTAGGGAATGTCGAGCTGGCGCGCCAGCGCGCCCGAAATCTGCTCTTCCGTAACGAAGCCGTGCTCGACAAAAACGCGGCCCAGCTTGCGTCCCGAACGCTTCTGTTCCGTCAAGGCCTGGCCCAACTGTTCTTCCGTCAGCAGTTTCTGCTGCACCAAAATTTCACCGAGCCGGACTTTCTCTGGCCTTGCCATTGCATACTCCTCGACAAACAAATTCCACAGACGATACACGCCAGCGGCGCGCGGGGGTATTTTATTCCAGAACCTGTTGTTTCTTAAAGAAAATACATTCCAACGTTTGATTTTTGCGCATTTCAACACACTGCAAGGAAACGCTTGCCGCCCACCTGCGCCCGTGGCAATAATGGCGGTCGTTCACCGCCTTTCCTGCCGACCATTGCCCCTATGAACGCCTGCGCCATCGAGTTCCACAACGTGCATCTGCAACTGGCGGGCAGCGCCGTGCTGCGCGGCGTCGATCTGCAAGTGCGCGCGGGGGAACTGTTCGGCCTCGTCGGCGTGAATGGCGCGGGAAAGACGAGCTTGCTGAAATGCCTGCTGGACTTTTGCACGCCAGAGCGGGGAGATATCGCCATCTTCGGCCAGCCGCACCGGCACGGCGCGGCGCGCCAACCGCTGTCGTTTCTGCCGGAACGCTTCCAGGCGCCGTATTACCTGACGGGCGGCGACTTCCTGCGCTACCTGTCGCGCCTGCACGATGTGCGTCCCGATGCGCTAGCCGTGCAGCAAGCCCTGGACGCGCTGGAGCTGGCGCCGGACGCCCTGCTGCGCCCCGCGCGCGCATATTCGAAAGGCATGATGCAAAAACTGGGGCTGGCCGCCTGCCTGCTGTCGGGCAAGCGGCAACTGGTGCTCGATGAACCGATGAGCGGACTCGACCCTAAAGCGCGCGCGCAGTTCAAGCAAGTGCTGCGGCAAGCGCGTGCGCAGGGCCGCGGCGCCCTGCTCACTTCGCATGCGCTGGCCGACGTGGAAGAATTGTGCGACCGCATGGCCATCCTGCATGCGGGCCGCATCGTGTTTACAGGCACGCCCGCCGAATGCCGCGCGCGCCATGGCGGTGCTGCCGGCGCCAGCCTGGAACAGGCTTTTCTCAATTGCATCGCGGCATGAACACCGGCACGCAGGTTTCCAGCCACTACGCGCCCTCGCCGCACGGTATGTATCTGCGCCATTTCGGCTTGCGCACGGCGCCGTTCGGCATCACGCCGGACCCGGCCTTTTTTTATACGGGCAATACACGGGGCGAACTGCTCGACGCGCTGCTGTATGCCGTCACGCAAGGCGAAGGCATCATCAAGCTGACGGGCGAAGTAGGCAGCGGCAAGACCATGCTGTGCCGTATGCTGGCCGAGCGCCTGCCGCCCCAGGTCGACGTGCTGTATTTGCTCAATCCCCGCCTGGAGCCGGACGAAGTCCTGCACGCCATCGCCGCCGAACTGGGCCTGGAACTGGACGGACGCGGCGCCGATGCCGTGCTGCGCGCCCTGCACGGCGAGCTGATCGGCAGGCATGCGGCGGGGCGCCAGGTGGTACTGCTGGCCGAAGAAGCGCAAGCCATGCCGGGCGCCACCCTGGAAGCGCTGCGCCTGCTGACGAACCTGGAAACGGCCAGCCACAAGCTGCTGCAGATCGTCCTGTTTGGCCAGCCGGAATTGCAGCACACCCTGGACTTGCCCCAGTTCCGCCAATTGAAGGAGCGCATCACCCACAGTTTTACCGTGCCGCGCCTGCCGCAAGCCTTGCTGAACGATTATCTGGCCTGCCGCCTGGCCGCCGCCGGCCGCATGGCGCCGCTCGTCTTCACACCGTCCGCGCTGCGCCGGCTGGCGCGCGCGGCGCAAGGCATTGTGCGCAGGGTCAATATCCTCTCCGACAAGGCCTTGCTGGCCGCGTTTGCGGACGATGCGCAGGAAATCGGCGCGCGCCACGTGCGCCTGGCCATTGCCGACAGTCCCTTCCACCGCCCGCCGTGGCATGCGGGCAAGCTGCTGGCGGGTGCCTTGAGCGCACTGATGGTGCTGCTGGCCGCCGCGCTGCTGTGGCAATGGCTGGCGCCGGGCCAGGCAGCAGTCCCACGTGCGCCGCTGCCAACGCTGCCTGCGCCGTCGACGCTGCTCGACAGCAAGCTGGCGGAATCGCGCGACTGGCTGGCACGGCAATTGCCGCAGCAACTGGTGCTGCACATCGCCAGCCTGCCCGCCACCGAAACGGCCGCGGCGGAAGCTTTCCTGCAGCAGGCGCAGCAAGCCATCGGCCTGCGCGACCTGCACGTGTTTCGCCTGCCCGGCGCGGCGTCCGCGAACGCCGCCGGGCGCCTGGACATCGTCTACGGCAGCTTCGCCGACCGGGCCAGCGCCGAGGCCGTTTGGGCTAGGCTGGCCCCTGCGTCGCCACAGAAAATATTGCTGTACGACATAGATAGTATCCGTGCGGAAATTAAAGCCGCGACACCGGCACAAACCGGGCGTGGCGCCCCTTGACTTTATTTCGGTATATTGCCTCCGGGGCCCGCACACCCGATTGCTTTTAGGCGATCATGCTGGGTAAAATTACAAAAGCACAACACGACTTCAAGGGCGAACTTTTCATGAATCAACACCCTATTCCTGTGCTGGCCTCCTGGGTCGCCCTCGCCTGCAGCACCGTGCTGGCCGGCTGCGCCACGCATCAAACGCCGCTGTCGCCTGCCCACATCAATACCCCGCCCCGCCCAGCCGGCGCCATTCCTGAACCGGTGCAGCAAAGCAGCGCGCTGGCCGCGCCCCTGCCTGCGCCAAAAGTGGAAACCTACAGCGTCACCGTGCACAAGGTGCCCGTGCAATCGCTGCTGTTTGCGCTGGCGCGCGACGCGGGCATGAATATCGACATCCACCCGCAGATCGAAGGCAGCGTCACCCTGAATGCGCTGAACCAGACCCTGCCGCAACTGCTGACGCGTATCGGCAAGCAAGTCGATATGCGCTACGAAATCGATGGCAAGAACCTGACGGTATTGCCCGACGCGCCCGTATGGCGCAATTACAAGGTCGATTACGTCAACATGGCGCGCAGCACCAACAGCAGCGTGAATATCGCCACGCAAATTTCCACGGCGGGCGGCGGGTCGAACAGCGCCAGCAACCCCGTCGGCGGCACGCAAGGCAGCGGCGGCAACGGCAATAACAACTCGACCACCCTGGTCGTGAATCGTTCGGAAAACAATTTCTGGTACAGCCTGGAAAAGAATATCCGCGACCTGCTGCGCGAGACCACACTCAACGATGTGCAGGTGGACCCGCTGGCGCAGCTGAACCAGCAGTTGACGAGCATGCCCGGTCAACAAGGGCAGCAGGGACAGCAGGGACAGCAAGGCCAGCCTTTCCAGCAGCAGAATCAGGCCGGCAATCAATACGGCAGCCAGGCGCCGATGCAGACTGGCGGCCAGTATGCGCCAGGCCAGCAGCAGGGCAATACCAACGCAAACCCGTCCCAGCCGCTCGACGCGAACGGCCTGCCGCTGCTGAAACTCGCCAACAAGGGCAGCCCCTCGTCGGTCGTCGTCAACGTGGAAGGCGGCTTGATCGCCGTGCGGGCCACGGGCCGCCAGCACGAAAAGATCGCCGAATTCCTCGATGCGGTATTGCATAGCGCCAAGCGGCAAGTGCTGATCGAGGCGACCATCATGGAAGTGCGCCTGAGCAATGAATACCAGCAAGGCATCAACTGGTCGCGCCTGACGGGCAGCTTGCAGTTGCGGCAGCAGCAAGTGGGTACGACTGCCCTCAGCAGCGGCGTCACGCCCGGCGCCACGCCGGGTATCTTCGTGCTCAATTATCTGAAGGACAGTTTCAGCACGACCATCCAGCTGCTCGAGTCGTTCGGCAAGGTAAAAGTGCTGTCCAGCCCGAAGATCAGCGTGCTCAACAACCAGACGGCCATGCTGAAGGTGGTCGACAACAATGTCTTCTTTACCATCAAGGTAACGCCTGCCGTGATCAGCTCGACGGGCACCATCACCACGCCCGCCACGTATGAATCGAAACTGGAAACCGTGCCCGTCGGCTTCGTCATGAGCGTCACGCCGCAGATTTCCGACAGCGATGAAGTGACTCTGAACGTGCGCCCCACCATCACGCGCATCGTCGGCTATGAGCAGGACCCGAATCCGGCCCTGGCCGCGCTAAACGTGCGCAACCGCGTGCCCGTGATCCAGGCGCGCGAACTGGAGTCGATCATGAAGGTGGGCAATGGCCAGATCGCCGTGATGGGCGGCCTGATGCAGGACTCCGTCGACAATGCCAAGGATGGCGTGCCGGGCCTGTCCAGCCTGCCCCTGGTCGGCAATTTGTTTACCTATCGCAATGAAGCAAGCAGCAAGACGGAACTGGTGATCTTCATGCGCCCCGTCGTCGTCAAGGATGCCAGCGTCGAGGGCGATTACCGCGACTACCGTTATCTGCTGCCCGGCCAGGCGCCGCTCAACAGCCAGCCGTACACGGATGGCCCGCCGGCGCCAGTTCCAGCACCTGGTCGTAGGCT
>NZ_LRIB01000051.1:0-13264 GCF_001758715.1 Janthinobacterium sp. HH104
CGGTCAATGCGTCGAACAACGGCGGCCCGATCTATAACAACAATACCAGCGGCACGTCGTATGGTTTCCAAGTGGAAACTTGGTTTTAAGCTGAAACAACCCAGAAGCAAAGGCTGGGGTCAGACCCAACGGGTCTGACCCCGAAAAAAGGGCGGAACCTCGGTTCCGCCCTTCTCTGTTTACACTACCGGATTCAACTTACGGCAAGGCCACCGGCAATTCCGGGTACTCCTGCGTCAGCGCGTACTTGGTGCCGCCCACGGTGACCGTGTAGTTGGCCGGCCCTGAGATCGGCAGGCGGTAGTTCAAGGTCAGCGCGACGGAGCCGCCCGGCGCCAGCGATTGCCAGGCGGGAATCGCGAAACGGGCCCGGTTGTAGTTCTTCGTGAAGCCGCCGATATTGTTCGGCCCCGTGTAGCCGGCGTTGATGACCGTCAAGCCGAACCCAGACTGGTCGCTCATGTCCGATGGCGCCGACACGGGATAGTCGAACTCCACCACGGTGCCGCCCGGCAGGGTCGTGGCCGAGTTGTTCTTCACCGTCATCACCGGGTTGATGGGGAAGTTGCTGTCGCCCAGCTTCCAGCCGCCCAGGGTGATGCTGACGTTCGCCGCCGTGCCCGGCATGGCGATTTCGGCGCGCTTGTTGCCATACGCGCCAGCCGTGCGGAAGGCTTGGTACAGCACGTCCGTCAGGGTGGTGCCCATGAAATACTCGCCCTTGCCGCCATTGCGCGTGGCGTCCCAGGCATAGTCGCCCGCCATTTCCCAGATCATCACGCCACCGATATTGTTGTTGACGATGTACTGGGCCTTGGCCGCGATCGACTGCGTGGTTTCCGTGGAAATGAACACTTTCTTGGTCGCATTCCACAGCCACGGCGCCACCATGGTGCTGCTGTAATGCGGCACATAGGTGCCCACCAGCGCCTTGTCCGTGACTTTATAGGCGTCCAGGTAGCTCGGCACGATACCATTCTGCAAGTTCAGCGCATGCCAGATCGGATTGCCGCCGCCTGGCGTGGGTTTGCCCTGGGAATCAAGATCGAACCACACGTTGTCGATGCCCGTTGCGCCCGTGCCGCACGTCTTGGTGCCGGCGCAGGTGACCGTGGAACTGATCAGCGGCGTCGTGCCCCACAGGCCGTTGGTGCCGCCCGTCACATCCTTCCAGCCCCGCGTGTAGAACGGCACGCCGATATTGATGCGTCCCGCCTGCATGGCGCCCCGGTAGTAGCGGTAAGCCCAGTCCGTATTCAGATAGCCGATGTTCTGGAACTGATAGGCATTGCCGGCACGCAGTTCGCCATCGTTGCCGTCGTCAAACAGCGCCGCGTTCGGTCCCACATACTGGTTCCATGCGCCGTGCAAGTCGTAGCTCATCAGGCTGGCGTAATCGAGATATTTCAATCCCGACATGTTTTCCTCGCCACGCAAGACCCAGCCCGAAGCGGAACCGGCGATGGTGAGCAGATAGTATTTATTGTCCTGCACGGCCGCTTCGTCGAGCTTCTGGCGCAGCACTTTCAGCAGCAGGTTGTAGCTCGTCATCAAGCCGGCCAGGCGCGGCTTCGAGACGGCGAAGTCGTTCGGATTACCCGCTTCATTGTTGGTGGTCGGGTGTTCGTAATCGACGTCGACGCCATCGAAGAAGTTGTACTGGCGCACGAAGGCCACCATGGAATCGGCCAGGGTATTGATGCCGGCCGTGTTGATGCTGCCGTCCGCGTTCGTCGTGGCCGTGTAGAAGCCGCCGCTGCCGGCCCAGCCACCGACGGAAATCATCAGTTTCACGCCTGGATACTTCTTCTTGTATTGCGACAGCAAGTTGAAGTGGCCCTTGTACGGCAAGGACGGGTCCATGGCTGCCGCCGGCACGTTCGGCCACGTGAGGCCCGTATCCGGATTGGCGGCGCCGCTACCGATGGCGATTTTTGACGTGGCCGGATCGACGGATGCGAACGCATAGTTCAGATGGGTGATCTTGTCCCACGGCAGGTTATTCACGAGGTAAGTCGGGCTGCCATCGACGCCCGTGCGCCAGCTGGCGAAGTAGCCGACGATGCGCCGGTTCAAGCCATTGCCCAGCACTTCGCGGCCATTCGCGTCGTACACCTTGCAATACGGCACATTCGGCACGGCCGAAATCAGGCCGTCCGGACGGCAAGCCGTGGGAGTGGGTGTCGGTGTCGGTGTCGGTGTCGGTGTCGGTGTCGGTGTCGGCGTTGGCGTTGGGGTCGGAGTCGGCGTTGGTGTCGGCGTTGGTGTCGGCGTTGGTGTCGGCGTCGGCGTCGGCGTCGGTGTCGGCGTTGGCGTTGGCGTTGGCGTTGGCGTTGGCGTTGGCGTTGGCGTTGGTGTCGGCGTATCCGTCACAGCCCAGGGGCCCCACTGGTCGGTGGCGCTCGGGACATTGCCCTGCGTCCACCACTTGGCCTTGTAGGTGACACCCTGGTAAAGCACGCACTGGCCGCCCGTGTAGACGGTGGCGGCATCCCAGACGGCGCACGCCTCGACGGCGGCGAGCAAGGTGTTCGGGGTGGCGGTCGTACCGTCCTGGCCGCCGCCTCCGCAAGCGACGAGTACGCCGCTGAGCAGGGCCATCAATAATGCATTCGATTTCATGTTGTATTGGTCTCCGTTATGGTTTTACATCGAGAGCTGTTGCAGGCCCCTCGAGGGGCTCTTGTCAACTGTTATCCCTGGCTGGCTGGTCCTGCCTTTACTGCTACTGCAACTTCACATTCCAGTTGGCTTCCACGCATTTCACGTAGTTCCCCGCCAGCAAGGCGCTGTACGGGGTTTGATAGCTGACCAGCTGGCATTGGTTCTCGCCACCGGCGTTCCAGTTCTTTTCCCAATAAATGTTGTAGGAAGCGGAACTGGCCGGGGTGAAGCGCTGCATGTTGGCGCAAGACAATTGTTCACCGGAATAATCCCAGCCCATGTCGGCGGCAAACTGCTTGTAGTAATCGATGCGGTTTTGCGCCGCCTGCTTTTCCGTGCCCTGCCCGCATTCGGCGTTGATGATCATGATGGTGGTGGCGAAATTATTGCCCGCGCCAGCCGTCGTATCGGCCGCGTTCGGCACCCACGTGCCGTCAAGCACGTGCAGCATCGACGGCTTCGGCGGTTGCGGATAGACAAAGAAGAACGTGGCCGATGCCAGGTTCAGCCACGTCGAGGCCACCAGGTCCGGATTCTTCAGCAGCACGGACTGGTCGCCGTCATGCATGGCTTGCGAGAAGGGACCGTAGTTGTAGTTGTACGACAGCTGCTTGGCGCCGCGGCCGAAATATTTCTTGAAGCTGCCGTCGGCATTTTTGCCGCAGGTCCACACCTTGTTGAAGACGGGATCGGCGCACTCGACGTTGTAGCCGCAGCCGGCGCCCGTCTCGTCGCAGCCCAGTTCGCGCAAATACTTCAAGCCCTGGCGCCATTGCGGCAGCGGGCTGCTCGCGTTATGGTCGCCCGTTTCCTGCACGAAGTGGGCGAACATGGTGCTCAGGCTGTGGCGGCAGATGGCGTCCGCATTGCGCCCGTCGCTGTAGTCGTCGCACACGGCGGGAAACTTGGCAACGGCTTGCAGGAAACGTTGATACGTATAGCTGGCGTCGCGCGCGGCAAAATAGTAATCCCACTTCGCCGCCGGCAGCAGGCGCTCGACCCGCTTGACGTTGAGCGGGTTGCTGGCCAGTCCCGGCTGCACGGCCTCGACTGCCGTATTGCCCAGGGTGCGGATCGACGCCTTGACCTTGCGGAAGAAATCGTTGTTCGTCAGCGCCGCCTCGTTCGCTTCGGCCTGGGCCTTGGTGGGCACGCCTGGCGTTGGTGTCGGCGTTGGCGTGGGTGTTGGAGTAGGCGTAGGAGTCGGGGTCGGCGTCGGGGTGGGCGTGCTGCTATCGAGGCTCCACGGCCCCCACTGGTCGTTGTTCGGCGCCGTGCCCTGCACCCACCATTTGGCGCGGTACACCTTGCCGTCATAGACGGCGCACTGGCCAGCCGTGTAGACGGCAGCGGCGCTCCAGGCCACGCAACTGTCGCTGGCGGCCGTGGCGGCCAGCAGGGTCGATGGGGGTTCGGTGGTGGAATTGCCGCCGCAAGCGAGCAGCGCGCTGCCCAGCAGGCCTGCCATCAAAGGCGAGGCCAGCCGGCTAATTTGCCGTGTCTTCACAATGTCTCCTGAACGTTATACGAAAACTATCGAAGTAGCTTTTTATGTTGTACGTAAAGAAAGCACAGCGAAGCATCGGCTTTCTGCACAGAGAATGCGACGCCCCAAATTGGTAGTCAAGTGGTTTTATATAACGGTGTTTTTTACAGTACCAGTGCATGTGACCGCTGCATTGGCAAGCGATGCGGCGGCGAATGGGACAGGTAAAAAAAAAGCCCGCTGCACAACGGCAGCGGGCAATACCGCGCGGTATGGGTGGCGGCAAGTGGTATTAAGGGTTGCCGCTCGTCCGGGACGAACTTATCGGTTCAGCACGTACTTCGCCAGGGCCGCCGCGTCGGCTACACTGAGCTGGCTGAATGGCGGCATGGGCACGGGCCCCCATTTGCCGGAACCGCCACTGCGGATGTTGGCCGCCACGGCGGCGACTCCGTCCTTGCCCTTGTACCTGGCCGCCACTTCCGCAAAGCCGGGGCCGACCACTTTCTGGTCAAGCGCATGGCAAGCCATGCAGCCGTTCGCCGCCAGCAAGGTCTTGACATCCTTGCCGCTGGCGGCCGGGACCGCGGCTGCCACGGGTTTGGCGGCTGCAGCAGGTACGATGGCGCCCCGCTCCACGCCATAGGTTTTCACCAGGTAATCGACCATGGCCGGCACGTCCGCGTCGTCAAACTGGGCGCCAAACGGCTTTTTCATCTTCTTGACGGTCGCTTCCCAGTAGGCGCGCGGCGAAGCGGGCGGCTGGCTCGACGCATACTGGGCCGCGTGGCACGTCATGCAATTGCGCTGCACCAGCTGGTAGCCGGGCAATTCGCTGGCTTTATAGGTCGCCGTTTCCGGCGGTAAATGGATTTCCAGCGCGCACGCGCCGCCCGCCGCCGACAGTGCCAGCGCGGCAAACAATATCTTCATATGGTTCTCCTCAGACTGCCTGGATGCGCGTGGTTTCCACCACGTTGCGCATATAACCCATGGGATTCCACAGGGCTTTCATGGGCTGGCTCTGGCCGATGCGGTTGACGGCGCGCACCATCAGCAGGTGCTTGCCCTTGCGTGGCGCCTTCATGACCATCGTCCATTCGCGGAACGAAAAGCGTCCCAGGTCCTTGCCCAGCTTCGCCTCCTGCCACGTCTGGCCGCCGCCCACCGACACGGTCACCTCGCTGATGCCCTGGCCGCCGTCAAAAGCGATGCCGCGCAGAGCCAGGTCGCGCCCCGCTTTCACCTGCGCGCCATCGTGCACGCTGGTAATGAAGGAGCGCACGTTGAGGCGGCTGATCGGCGTCGTCTTGCCCACGGGCGTGCCTGGCTCGATGAAGCCGGAGCCATTGTCGGGGATGCGGTAGCCCGTGCTCATCCAGAAGCCGTCGAACGGTTTGTCGAGCACCGTGATATCGCTCAGGTGCTTGACCCAGTAGGTGCCATAGAAGCCCGGCACGATCAGGCGCAACGGATAGCCGTTGAGGAAAGGAATGTCCTCGCCATTCATGGCCCAGGCCAGCATGACGTCGCCAGCCATGATGTGCTCGACGGACAAGGCTTTTTGAAAGTCGGGACCGTCGCCCACGGGCGGCGTTTCCAGGCCATTGAAGGCGACCTGCACGGCACTGGCCGCGATACCGGCCTTTTCCAGCACGGTTTTCAGTGGAATACCCGTCCAGCGGGCATTGCCCATGGCGCCATTGCCCAGCTGCCCGCCGTTGGCGCGCGGCGTAAAGAAGCCGCGGCTGTTGCCCGAACATTGCGTGACAGCCACCACGTCGACCGGATCGGCCAGCTGCTTCAGTTCGGCCAGCGACAATTCCAAAGGCGTCTTCACCAGACCGGCTATGCGCAGCCGGTAGCTGCCGCCGTCTATGCTGGCGGGCAAGCCGCTCCAGTGGTAGCGCACGAAGAACGCATCGTTGGGCGTGATCGCGCCTTCGCTGAAGACGCTGAACGGCGTTTCCAGCTGGGGCGGACGGCTGGTCAGCAGGATCAGCGGACGCTTTTGCGGGAAAGCCACCAGTTCGCGCTCGCCATTTTCAAACGGCAAAGTCACTGAGGCGGACTCCGCCAAGGATGGCCCCGCCACGGCGGCGGCGCCCAGGGCGGCCGTCGTGCGCAGGAAGCGGCGCCGGCCTGCGGGCAACGAGGTCGTGTCAGACATGTTTGAGCTCCACTTTGGCGTCGTTGTCGCCGTTGCGGTCGTCGTTGACGAGCTTCTTGATGTAGTACATGACGCTCATGATAACCACGCTCAACAGGCCGAACCAGAACGACACGCGCTGCTCCGTATCGGACGACACGCTCATGGCGCCGAGGATCACCAGCATGGCGAAGATGGTGAAATACGTCAGGTAGGGGAACAGCCACATGCGCACCTTGATGCGTTCCGGGCATTCGCGCTCGAGGCGGCGGCGCAAACGCAATTGAGATATCGCAATGAGCAGGTAGACGAACAGGATCAGGATGCCGTAGGAATTGACGATGAAGGGGAACACGAGGTCGGCCGACACATACGATACGGCAATGGCGAAGTAGGCGAACAAGGTGCTGAACAAAATGGCGCGGATCGGCACGCCGTTCTTGCTCAACTTGACCAGGCCCGTGGGCGCATCGCCACGGCGCGTCAGCGCAAAGATCATGCGCGACGAGGCGTACAGGCTGGAATTGAGGGCCGACAGCACGGCCGTCAAAATGATGGCGTTCATGATGTGGGCCGCGTACGGGATATTCATGACGGTCAGGGCGCTGACGAAGGGCGTGGCGATGGCCGGCGAATCCCATGGCACGATGCACACGACAACAAACATGGAACCGACATAGAACATCAGCACGCGTGTGATGACGGAATTGGTGGCACGGGCGATGGCCTTGGCCGGATCCGACGTTTCGGCGGCGGCGATGGTGACGATCTCGGCGCCCGAATAAAAGGCCGTGGCGGCGACGGCGCCACTGAGCACCGGTCCCCAGCCGTGGGGCATGAAGCCGCCGTTGCTGGTCAAGAAACCCAGGGTCGGGATGCTGTTGGGCAAGCTGCCCGTGATGAACAGGGCGCCGACGAACAGGAAGACGATGATGGCGACCACCTTGATCGAAGCGAACCAGAATTCGAATTCGCCGAACGCTTTCACGGAGAACAGGTTAAGGATGGTCATCGAGACGAGCAGCACCAGGCTGATCGACCATGACGGCACGTCGGGCAGCCAGAAGTTGACGAGCTTGGCGCCGGCGATGGCTTCCAGGGCCACGACGACGACCCAGAAATACCAGTACATCCAGCCGCTCATGAAACCGAGGAATTTCGAGACCTTCGGCTTGTCGTCGAAGGCCAGGCGCGCATATTCGTAAAAGGAGCCGACCACGGGCAGGGACGAAGCCAGTTCTCCCAACATGCGCATGATCAGAACGACCAGGCCGCCCGTGAGCAGGAAGGACAGGATGGCGGCCGGGCCGGCGGCCTTGGCGATGACGCCGCTGCCGACAAAGAGGCCGGCGCCGATCACGCCGCCAATGGCGATCATGCTCATGTGGCGTTGCTTCAGCGAGTGCTGCAAGCCGGTACTGTTATGCGATTCGCTAATCATTTGTGTCTCCTAGTAATATCTGAAGCTCGGTGCGCCCTGGCCTGCTGCGGCATGTTTCTGCCGCGCGGCTTTGTTTTATTTAGGCAACACCGTCAAGCAGCATCGATACATCATCAAATCAGTCTGGTTGGCTGCATGCCATAAGTCAATCTGGAAATGCAGCGGCCCGGCGCGGTCGCCAAGGGGCAAGCGCGCTGGAGAATAAGTACGGGGTATTGCTGGGTTATTACTGGTTAAAAAAATGGGAGTGGCGGCAACACTTGTGGCGTAAGCGCCACTCCCAGGAACGTCTTACACCTTGCCCTTCCATGGCACGAGGGTACGTTCGAGGTAACGCATCATCAAATCAAACAGGAAAGCGAAGAAGCCGATCACGATAATGCCCATGATCACCACATCGCTGGCCAGGAACTCGGAAGCGCTGAGCACCATGTAGCCGAGGCCGCGCGTGGCCGCCACCATTTCGCCGGCCACCAGGGTGGTCCAGCCCACGCCGATGCCGATACGCATGCCGGTGAGGATTTCCGGAATCGCGGCACGCAAAATCACGTGCACGATGACCTGGAAACGCGTGGCGCCCATCGAGTAAGCCGCGTGGATTTGCTCCAGCGACACGGAGCTGACGCCGGCGCGGGCCGCGATGGCCATCGGTGCGAAAATGGCCAGGAAGATCAGGTAGACCTTCGAAAACTCGCCGATGCCGAACCAGATGATAACCAGTGGCAAGTAAGCGAGCGGCGGCAGCGGGCGGTAGAACTCGATCAAGGGATCGAAGATGCCGCGTGCCACGCGGTTGACGCCCATCATCACGCCGATGGGAATGGCGAACAGGCACGCCAGGCCGAAGGCGCCGAACACACGCACCAGACTGGCAACGGTGTGTTCCCACAGGGTGGCGCCGCCGAAACCGGTTGTCGCCGCCATGATGAACTTTTCATAGACGGCTTGCGGCGACGGCAGGAACAGCGGTTTGACCATGCCGCTGGCCGTCACGCCGAACCACAGCAAGAGCACGGCGATGACGGTGACTGTAGCGATGCGGCTGGAATTGCCCTGCCCCGGCGCCCCGAACGCTTCGCCTGGCATGGCGCAGCGGGGAGCGAACAGGCGGCCAAAGAAGCCGGCGCGCTTGGCGGCAGCGGGAGGAAATCCCACGGCGGATGGGCTATGCATGGGACACCTCCAGCTCTTTATTGACAGCGCGCTCGTCGCCATAAATGATGTTGAGCACCGTTTCGCGCATCTTGATGAAGTCCGGGCTCGATTTCACGGCGCGCGCATCGCGGCATTCGAGGAAGCGCTTGTTGAAATCGAGTTCGTACGTGTGCGTGATGCGGCCCGGACGGGGCGACATGACGATCAGCCGGTTCGCCAGGAACAGCGCCTCGTCGACGCTGTGGGTAATGAAGAAAAACATGGTGCTGGATTTGGCCCAGATATCGAGCAGCAATTCCTGGATGGTTTCGCGCGTCAGCGCATCGAGCGCGGCCATCGGTTCATCCATCAGCAGCATGGCGGGATTGCTGGTCAAGGCGCGGGCGATGCCCACCCTTTGCTGCATGCCGCCCGACAATTGATAAATCATATTGTCGTGAAAGTCCTTCAAGCCGACCAGCGCCAGGTTCTTGGCCGCCTGTTCGCGACGCTCGGCCTTGGCCACGCCTTGCAGCTTCAAGCCGAATTCCACGTTTTCCATCACATTCAGCCACGGCAGCAAGGCATGTTTCTGGAACACGACGCCACGGTCGGCGCCCGGCCCTTCCACTTTGTTGCTGCCCAACATGATCTCGCCCTTGGATGGGGCGATAAAGCCCGCCATCAGGCTGAGCAAGGTGGTCTTGCCGCAGCCCGAGGCACCGAGCGCGACGACGAAGTCGCCGCTATTGATGGTGAGATTGATATTATTTAAGGCATGTACGCGTTCACCGGCCGTCTTGCCCGGATAAATCACGCTGACATCCTTGACGTAGAGATTTTCCATCATGTGCCCCGCATAGGTGTAGTCACTTCAGTTCAACGCATTCTGTTCAGTCAGCGCGCCCGCAAGCGCGCCATCGCACAACGTTTACTTCAGCAGGCCGGCGGCCTGTGCATACCTGGGTGTCACATACTTGGCGTAATCGGTAGCCAGGGTATCGATCTTGCCTTCGCCCTTCAAAAATTGCGCCGTGGCCAGCAAGGCTTGCGCCACGCCGCCCTTGGCGCCGCCGCCGAGCCAGGCCGGCGACGCCTGTTCCTGCAGCGATGGGTAGGCGTACAGGGCCACGGAAGCGGCCACGTCCTTGGCGGCCGCGCCCGAATGCTTGACGTTGGCTTTCACTTGCGGGGAATCGATGCTCCACGCCTTCGGATTGGCGCGGTAGTCGGCGTCGGCAGCGGCCATCACCTTGACGAACTTGGCCATGAAGTCGGCGTTCGCTTCGCCCCAGGCGCGCTCGACGGCCATGCCGTCAAACGTGGCCTTGCCCTTCTTGCTCAATTCGCCGGACGTGACGAGGACCTTGCCGTTTTGCTTGAGCTTGCTCAAGGCCGGGTCCCACACGAAGGCGGCATCGATGTCGCCACGCTCCCAGGCGGCAGCGATCTGGTTCGGCTGCATGTTGAGCAATTTCACTTCCGTGGGCTTGATGCCCCACGTTTCGAGCGCGAACATGGTGTGGAAGTGCGTGGTGGAAACGAAAGGCACGGCGATCTTCTTGCCGCGCAAGTCCGTCGGCTTGGCGATGCCGGCGCCATTGCGGGCCACCATCGCTTCCGCTTCATTGATGTCGTCGATGATCCAGAACAGCTGCAAATCGACGCCGCGGCTGACGGCCGCCGTCAAGGGACTGGAACCGATGACGCCGATCTGCACGTCGCCGGACGCCATGCCGGTAGCCACCTTGGCGCCCGAGTCGAACTTGCGCCAGTTGATTTTATAGCCGGTGGTTTTTTCCACTTCGCCGCTGGCGATCGCCACGAGGAAGGGACCGTTGATTTCCTGGTAGGCAATCGTCACTTCCTTGCTTTGCGCGAAGGCGGTACCGCTGGAAGCCAGGGCGACGCCCAGCACCAGGGTGCCGAGGACGGCGCGGCGCATCGTTGAAAAACCTGTTTTGCTCGGGGTTTTGCTCGTATTTGTGTTCATGTCTCACTCCAAGTTATTGTTATGTGTGAACGTTCGGGCAATAACATCCTTGCGGATGGCGCCGCTGGCCGGTCTATGCCAGCTCATGCGACGACTTGAACTGCAGTGCTGCTTTTAGAAAACTTCATCTTTCAAGTGATACCAGCGGTACAGGAAGCGCTGGCCCAGGCGGCGGAACGGGGCGAACGCTTGCGACTCGACCAGTTCCATCATGTTCGGGTACGGCAGTTTCGAATTGAAGATCGGCAAGCCCGTGTCGCTGGCCTTGCCCGCGATGCGCTCGGCCATGCGCCGTCCCGCCTGCGCCGAATACATGACGCCGTTGCCGCCGTACCCGAGCGAATAGAAGATCGACTGCTTCGGGTCCGGTTGCACGATGCGCGGCATCATGTCGTGGCTGACATCGACCCAGCCCCACCACGAATAATCGATGGCGATACCGGTCAGCGCGGGGAACTTGCGGTGCAGATCGTTGATCAAAAACTGTTTGTATTTGTCGTCCGGCGCGTCGGCGCCCGTGATGGCACTGCGGCTGCCGATCTGCACGCGGTTGTCCGGCATCAAACGGTAGTAGTGGCGCAGAATGCGCGTATCGGTGATCACCTGGTGGGTGCGGAAGTTGCACGCCTCGATTTCCGCTGGGGTCAACGGACGCGTGACGAGCGAGTTCGACAGAATCGGCAGCAGGCGGTTCTTCACTTGCGGATGCAAGTGGGGCGAGGTGTAGCCGCCCGTGGCCACGGCCACGGAACGGGCACGCACCACGCCGCCCGGCGTTTGCAGATAATGCACGCCGTTGCGCGTTTCCCAGCCCATCACGGGGCTGGACGGATGCACCTTGGCGCCCAGCGCACGGGCTTTGCGCAGGTAGCCGAACGCCAGCTTGCCTGCGTGGATGCCGATGCCTTCCGGCTCGTGCAGCGCGCCGGCCGCTTCCTTGTCGTCGACGAATTCGCGCTTGACGGTGTCGGCGTCGAGGATGCGTGCATCGTACTTGAAGATCTCGCGCATGATCTTGGCTTCTTTTTCCAGCGCGGGCATGGCTTTCGCCTTGTGGGCGATATACAGGTGGCCGCCCGGCTGCGGGTCGCAATCGATGTCGGCCGTGATCTTCTTGAACGTTTCCATCGCGTCGCACACTTCCGCGTGCAGTTTCAGGGCCGTGTCCATGCCGTAGCGGTCTATCCACTGCGAGCGCTTCAGGCGGCCCGTCGTGCATTGCGCCTGGCCGCCGTTGCGCGTGCTGCAGCCCCAGCTGACCCGGTTCGCTTCCAGCACGGTCGCCTTGATGCCGTGTTCCTGGGCAAGGAAGATGGCGCAGGACAGGCCCGTGAAACCGGAACCGATGATGGCCACGTCGACGTCGATGTCATGCGTGATGGGGCCGTCGTCGGCCGGCGGTTCGCCGGCCGTGCCGATCCAGTAGGTGGGCGCGTAGGCATTGCCATGGCCGGGGCGCTGGGCCACCAGCGGATCGTAGGCGGGATCGTAGGACGTGCGGGCGGCGGTGCTGGTGCCCAGTACGTCAGATGGGGTGTCGACAGGTTTGTTCATGATCATTCCCGGTGAACGTGCTGGCTCAGGCTTTGTTGCCGGTAGCGACCGGTGGGCGATCCTTGCGGAAGGCATTCTTCACGGCGATCTTGCCGTCGCGGAAAGTGAAGATGTCGACCATGCGCGCTTCGATGCGCGTGCCGTCGGCCTTGGTGCCGGCAAACGTCGATTCCGTCACGCCGCGCTCGCCGCTGACGAAGTGTTCTGGATTCAGCCAGGCGGCGTCGGGGAAGGTTTGCCAGGCCAGCTCGAATCCGGCGCGCACGGCGTCGCGGCCGACAAAACTCTTGCCCAGCAAATCAGGTCCGGCCACGGCGTGGAATTCGCAATCGTCGGCCATGGCGGCCATCAGGGCATCGATATCGTGGCGGTTCCAGGCATCGCCGAACGCTTGCAAAAAGTCGATGGTGACGGCGTCGGTGTGCGGTACAGGGTGGTTCATGGTGGTCTCCGTAAATCGTTTTTTGATACGCTACGTTCCGTTTTTTGTCTTTTATTGAATTTAAGCCTTAAGCATGGGCTTGTCAAATCAAATAATCCAAAAAACGGGACGCCTTGTATTCTTTAGTGAAATTATGATACTTCCGTGACAATGTGTGAGAATTTCGTCACAGCGCTGTGTCGGATTACGCCGGGCTTGCGCCCGGCTAATCCGACCTACGCACGCGCCATCCGCTGTGCGTAGGTTGGATTAGCCCGCCAGGGCGTAATCCAACACTCCAGCAGCAAATCAGACGTAATCTTTATATTTATCCAGATGCCGCACAGGTTTGCTCAACGCATCGCGACGGAACGGGTCGCCCAGCTCGCGCGTGCACATGATTTCGATGATGGTCGTCTTGC
>NZ_LRIB01000052.1:0-61794 GCF_001758715.1 Janthinobacterium sp. HH104
AGATGTGTATAAGAGCCCCCTCCCTGCCACCGCGCTTCCAGCTACCGCGTCTGCGCCTGGCTATGCGGCTGGCCGCTCCTGCTCAGCCTGCTGTTCAGCCTGCTGGGCATGGCGGGCGCGGCGCAGGCAACTCCCATTCCCCTGGGCAAGCAAGGCATCCACCATTTGGGCATAGGTGGGCAACTATTTCTCGCCGACAACGAAGCCGCGCCTGCCGATGCCGCCGCCCTGCCCGCCTGGCTGGCGCGCCAGCGTCCGGCCAGCCAGGTCGACCTGTTCGGCGGCGCCTACTGGCTGCATGCGCAGGTGCGCAACGACAGCGCTGAAACCGCCTGGGTCATCGACCCGAACGACACGCTGATCGACCTGGTAGACGTGCACGTGTATGGCCCCGGGCAGCACACGGCGCCGCAGACCTTGCTGACGGGCTACCAGCGGCCGCACGAGTATTTATTGCACTACGGCGGGAACGTGCAGCTGGCGCCGGGCGCCACCTACAATATCCTGATGCGCTTTTCCAGCCCGTATTACGCGCGCGCGCCCATGTTCGGCGTGAAGACGCAGCGCGATTACCGCAAGCTGGTGGGCAAGGAAAACTTCCTGATGGTGGCGTCCATCGGCGCCCTGCTGGCGCTGGGCCTGTTCAATTTCTTCATTTTTTCCATCACCCTGGAAAAAGCCTCGGCCTATTACACGCTGTACGTGCTGACGTACGGCCTAGCCTGGGCCATGACTTTCCACGTGTTTGCCGACCTGTTCGACTGGCATCAGTTGCAGCTCCATTACGTGCCGTTTTTCCTGCTGCCTGTCTTCAGCACGCTGTTCTACATGCATTTCCTGCGCCTGCGCGACTACTCGCCCCGGCTGCACAGCATCAGCAAGATCAACCTGGTGCTGCCCTTGCTGCTGCTGCCGAGCTGCTTCTTCGCCCTGTCGTATGCGCATACCTTGGCCACCATCGCCATCAGCATCTGGATGCTGCTGGCGCTCATCTGCGGCATCGTCGTCTGGCGCCGCGGCTACCAGCCGGCGCGCTTCTTCGTGCTGGCCTTCGTCGCCCTGATGCTGCCCGGCTTTCTGATCCTGCCGGCCAACCTGGGCCTGATGCCGGCCATGGTGGCCAACGCCCAGCTGGTGACCCTGCTCGGCGGCACGCTCGACGGTTTGCTGCTGGCCTTTGCCCTGGCCGACCAGATCCGATTGCTGCGCAATAACCTGGAACAGCGCGTGCAGGAACGCACCCTGGCGCTCACCCTCAGCAACGACGCCCTGCTGAAGGCCAAGGAGCACGCGGAAGTGGTCAGCCGCCACCGCATCGATTTTCTGTCGGCCATGAGCCACGACATCCGCACGCCGCTGGCCGGCGTGATCGGCATGCTGAAATTCGCGCTGCGCGACCAGTCCGTGCGCGGGCGCACGCAGGAATACCTGCGCATCGGCTTGCACAACGGCGTGTCGCTCTTGACCATCCTCAATGACATCCTCGATTTCTCGAAGATCGACGCGGGCAAGCTTACCCTGGAAACCGTGGACTTCGACCTGCTGGCGCTGATCGGCGACGCGGCCGGCATCGTGCAGGGCCAGGCCGACGCCAAAAGCCTGCTGCTGCGCCGCGAACTGGCGCTGGACCTGCCGCGCTACGTGCGCGCCGACCCCACGCGGCTGCGGCAAATCCTCATCAACCTGCTGGGGAACGCGCTGAAATTCACGGCCAATGGCGAAGTGCTGCTGGAAGTGCGGCGCGCCCGCACGCCGCCGCGCCAGGACGGCCGCAACGCCATTGAATTCATCATCAGCGATACGGGTCCCGGCATCGACGCGGACACCTTGCCGCGTTTGTTCCAGAAATTCGAGCAGGCCGACCATTCCACCACGCGCCGCTACGGCGGCACGGGCCTGGGCCTGGCCATCTGCAAGGAACTGGTCGAACTGATGAAAGGCACGATCGGCGTGGAAAGCCGGGTCGGCATCGGCTCGCGCTTCCATTTCACCTTGCCGCTGGAAGACGGCAGCGCGCCGGCGGCCGACGCGCGCCGGCCCGCACGCCACGCGCGCCACGCCTGCCGCCTGCGCATCCTGTGCGCCGAAGACGTGCGCACCAACCAGATCATCATCGGCACCCTGCTCGAAAGCATGGGGCATGAGGTGACCATCGTGGAAAACGGCGAGCAGGCGCTGCGCGCGCTGGGATCCGGCGCCTACGATTGCGTGCTGATGGATGGCCGCATGCCGGAGATGGATGGCGAACAGGCCGCGCGCCTGATCCGCGCAGGCGGCAACGCGCAATTCCCCATTGCCGACGCGCAGATTCCCATCCTGGCGCTGACGGCCAACGCCAGCGAACATGACCGGCAGCGCTACCTGGCGTCCGGCATGGACGACTTCCTCAGCAAACCCGTCGACGAAGCGCTGCTGTTCGAAAAAATCGACGCCATCATCGACCTGCTGCTGGCGCGCGGCCACGCGCTGCCGCCTGCCGCGCCCACCGAAGACGATACCCTGGCGCGCCAGTTCGGCCTGGACGGCGCCGACGACCAGTCACCCGCGCCGGCCGATCCCATGACGGCACCCGTGCACATCCTGCCGCTGGCAGGCCTGTCGCAACAGCACCTGCAGCGCATCGCGCAAGCGTTCCTGACGGAAGCGCCTCGGCGCCTGGACCTGGCCTGCCACGCCGTGCGCGATGGGAACGCCAGCGCGGCCGCTGCCGCCTTCCATGCCTTGAAGGGCAGTGCCGGCTACCTGAGCCGCCCCACCCTGCACGGCCTGTGCCACCAGATGGAAACCCTGGCCTCGAACGGCCAGCTCGATAACGTGGAACAGTTCCTGCCGCAGCTGCAAGAGGCGCTCGATGCGGCGCGGCGGGACCTGGAAGCTCAGCCAGCAGGCTGAGGCATCCAGCCATGCGCTTGCAGCCACGCCAGCAACAGCTGCGGCCACGCGGCCGGTTCGCTGTCCGGCTTGCCCAATCCCCAGCCATGCCCTCCGCTCTGGAACTGATGCAGTTCGACGGACGCGCCCGCGCGGCGCAGGGCGGCGGCCATCAATATACTGTTTTCGGGCGGCGACACGCGGTCGTCGAGCGCCTGCGCGATGAAGGTGGGCGGCGTGCGCGCATCGACGTGCAATTCCACCGATAGCGCGTCGCGCGCCGCCTGCGTGGGATGGGCGCCCAGCAGCTGTTTCTTCGCATGCGTCGTGTCGAATGGCCGCTGCATGGTCAGCACCGGGTACAGCAGCACGGCAAAGTCTGGCCGCGCGGAGACGCCATCCACCGCATCGACAGGCGCATAGCGGAGGGCATCGGGCTGCACGGCCGTCATGCCGGCCAGGTGCGCGCCGGCGGAAAACCCCAGCATGCCGATGCGCGCCGGGTCGATGCCCCATTCGGCCGCGCGCGCACGGATCACGCGCATGGCGCGCTGGCCATCCTGGAATGGCGCGGCTACCCCGCCGCCTTCCTGCGGCAGGCGGTACAGGAGTTCAAACGCCGTGATGCCCTGCGCCTGCAGCCAGCTGGCGGTGGGGCCGCTCTCCTTGCCCGCCTCGATATGCGCATAGCCGCCGCCGCTGACCAGCAAAATGGCGATACCGTTCGGCTGCGCGGGGCGGTGCGCGATCAGATACGGTTGCTCGACCTGCGTGATGGAGCCCTTGGCGTTGTCGCGCCGCGGACCCGGTGCCGCGCCACCGGGCGGCGCGCCCGGCCACAGCACAATCGCGCCGGACGGCGCCGCGCCCGCGTGCAGGTGGAGCAGGACTAGGCACGACAGCATCAGGCCTCGCATGCCTAGAAATCCGTCTCGCCCTGAATCACGGCCGGATAGCCCGTCATGGCACGCGAGGTCTGCATGCCGGCCATCACGGCCGCCTCGACGCAGCCAGCGTTGAGGCCCGTCTTGATCCAGTCGCCCGTGAGGAACAGGTTGCTGAAGCCTGACTGGTCGGTGGCCAGCCGGTACTGCGTGCTGCCCACCACCGACATCACGTAGCGCTCGGACGGGTCGACGTTGGCACGCCAGTACTGGCTGTCGAAGCGCGCCGGTCCCATACTCTCCTTCGCATCGACCAGCCATTGCCACGGGAACGCGCCCGGCGCGCCCGCCTCGGACCACAGCGCGCCGATCTCGCTCTCGAGCTGGTGCAGCGCGCCCTGCTTCGCCCTGGCCGCGCAGCGGGCGGGAAAATCCGTGTCGGTGACGGGCGGGTAGCTGTCGACGGGGAAGGCGCTGCAAAAATACGAGACGTTTTTCGGCTCCAGCCCGACCGGCCAGTCTTCGTGCGCCAAGAGTTGGTCCATCGGCGCCCACGTGTCGTACGGCTCCGTAAAAGCCGACAGCACCGGCTGCTGGTCTTTCGGCTGCGTGGTCCAGCCCATCTGCGCCAGATTCTTGTTGAGCCACACCTGGTAAGCCTGCGTGGCCACGGTTTTCACCTTGTCGGCCGCCAGCTGCAAGGCCGGGCTTTGCGCCAGCAACTGCGGGCACAGGGCCTGCAGCGAACCGATGGAAATGCCGAACACCACCTTGTCGAAATCGACGCCCTTCTTCAATACCGTGGCGGGCAGCGCGCGGCCGAACGCTTGCTGGTACTGCTGCGGCCAGGCGCTCCAGTACGACTCCAGGTTGACTTCCTGCGCCTGCAGCAGCGCCGCCTGGGCCGGTTCGATCTGCGCGTAATCGGGCGCGCTGGGCCAGCAGGCGAGGCCCTTGACGTCCACCAGCGGCGCGTAGCCTGCGGCGGGATCCTTCAGTTGCACCTGCTGCGTGATGCGGATGCTGTCGATGTCGCCCGCGCCCGGTACCAGTTCTTCCACGCGCTGGAAGAATTTGAATTCCACGCCCCTTTTCTTCAGCACCTCGTACATCGGCGTAAAGATGGTGTCGCCCATGCCGGCCTGCATCTTGAACATGATGCCGCCCTTGTAGGCCAGGCCGATGCGCGCCATCGAGCGCAAGAGCGTCCCCGCCTCGATGTTCGGCTTGGAAAAGTCGCCGCCCTCGTAGGCAAACACCAGATCGTAAAAGCCGCGCACGGGCGCCGAGTTGACGCTGAACTGCTCGTCGCCGCCATGCTTGCGCAGCCAGGCACGGAAATCGATGTCGTTGATGACGTCAAAGCCGTTCTTGAACACGCCATCCTCGAACATGCCTTTCATGACCGTGATGCCCAGGTCCAGGCAAGTGAACAACCGGCGCAATTCATCGTCGCCATCGATCAGGGCGCGGTAGCGCAGGCGCAGCCACGCGCGGATGCCGTTCAGGGTGCTGGCCAGCAGTTGGTGGCGGGCCTGGTCGTGGCGCGTGGAATCGGGCGCCAGATCGGCCACCAGCGCCACCAGCGCACCGACGGACAAGCCCACGTCGAGGCCCAGTTCATCGGCCTGTCCCACCACTTCATCGGCCAGGCGGCGCAGCCAGCCCGGCCACACGCCCTCGCCTTGCGACGCACTGGCGCGCACGATGCGCGCGTCGGCATCGGCCACCTGCCGGATCTGGCGTATCCACTGCTCGATCCAGCCCACCATGGCGATGGCCATCTGCCACAGCGTGATGTCTTCGCCCCCCTGGCCCGGCTCGCCCGGCAAGGTGGGAAAGACGATGGACCAGTTGCGCCACTGCCCCTTGACGTCTTCCGACAGGGCCACGTAATCGTGCTGCTTGAAGGCGTCGCGCCAGGTGGCCAGCGGCGCGCCGGGCGGACGCTCCAGGCTCGCATACGCTTCCTTGATCATCTTGAAAGCGTTCGCGTAGAAGCCGAACCAGATGTGCAGGCCGTGCTCCTCGATACGCTGGCCCGCTTGCGCATTGCGCCCGCTGGCGCCCTTGCCGCCCAGGCGCCAGCCCAGCTGGTAGACAGTGATGGCGTGCCGGTTCTGCCAGCCCGGCTGGTTCGTCAAGTAATACGCAGTGGTCATGGCCGCCACGCCGCCGCCGAGGATGGCGATCTTTTCCGGCGCGATGCGGGAATTGTCGACCAGCTCCTCGCCCGGCATGGCCGTGAAATCGAAGTTCACATTGAAGGGCAAAATCGCCGTTTGCGGTCCCAGCCGCAAGCCCAGGGTCTGGTCCAGCGGGAAGCTGTCGAAAGCGTGCACCGTGCATTCGTATTCATAACCGAGCAGGCGCGCGCTGTGCAGGCGGTTGATTTCGGCCGGCGCGGCCACGAGGGCCTGGTACACGGCTTTCACGCCCGCGCTGTCGGGGAATTGCTTGAGGAAAATCTGGTCGATGCGCGGGTTGCGCAGCAAGGACAGAATATCGGCCCAGCCGGCCTGGTCCATGTCAAAGAAATCGGGGATGGAGAGGAAAATCTGGAACGCCTGCTCGATGAGTTCCAGGAAACTGTTGACGGGCTTGTGCGGCCCCGTCTGCACGGTTGCGTTGACTTCCAGCAACGGGTGCAGCGCCAGTTTCGTTTCCGGTGAGAAATGCTGGAAGCCCTTGGCGGCGACGGAACAGCGCAGCGGCTCGCTGCCGGCGGCGGGAATCTCGTAGTCGCACAGGTATTTCGGATAGCCGAACAGCTCGCGCCCGTTGATCAGGGCCATCGCGTCATCGACGAAAATATGGCATGGGTACCAATAGATATGCGCGAGCTTGCCCTGCTCATCCATCTGGCCGACCATGATCCAGGTGACGATATCGACTTCCGTGATCCAGCCCTTGGCCTGGTCGACGGGGTTTGCGGAATCCGCATGGTTGACGCGCGTAAACGTCAGCATCACATACGGCGACAGGGCTTTCAGGGTCATCTTGCTGCCCGCCACCTGGTTCAAGGTGGTATTCACGGTGGCCTGCAGCTTGGCCAGGTCGCCCTTGACGAAATAGCCGTACATTTCCGACTGTTTCAATTGCAGCGGCGAGTGCATCATCACCGAACCGCCCTGATAGATATACGAAGGTCTTGCCGAAGGTTGCGCCGTCATTGCCCTGCCCCTGTGAAGTTTCAGAAAAACAAGATTGCTACAGTGTATTTTAGAAACAGCAAGAAATGATATGAAATAAATTAAAGGATTTGCCAAGATGCATAGCTTGGGCTTGCGCACGGCAGCCGGGGCAAGCCCATGCCATCGGGTGTACGATAAAGCCTCTTGAGCGTTCCGAGCACCATGCCATGGCAATGATTACCACCGACTACGTTTCCACTTACTCAGGCAACCGTTTTTATCCCTTGCGCCCGCATATCGACAAGGTCGCCATCGAGGACATCGCCCACGGCCTCGCCTACCAGTGCCGCTTCAATGGACAGACGCAGGTGTTTTACTCGGTCGCCCAGCACAGCCTGATCGTCGCCGAACTGGTGCCGCCACCCCTGCGCCTGGCCGCCCTGCTGCACGACGCGGCCGAAGCCTATCTGGGCGACATGGTGAAGCCCTTGAAAGTATTGCTGCCGGAGTTTGCCGTGCTGGAAGACAAGGTCAGCGCCATCATCGCCGCCACGTATGGGCTGGATTTCTCCGATTACGCGCCCATCAAGCGGGCCGACCTGATCGCGCTGGCGACGGAAAAGCGCGACCTGATGCCGCACTCGGCCGAGCGCTGGGCTTACCTTGACGGCATCGCCCCCTTGCCCGGTATAATCGAAGCCATGGGTCCGGCCGAAGCCAAGCAGCGCTTCCTGCATGCTTTCGCCCAGCTGAGCGGGCTTGGACTTGCCGCATGAATGCTACGACCCTGCCTCACGAACGGGCGCTAAGCCCCGGTTTTTGCACGGCTTTTTTAGATATCCACAGCAACTGTGGATAAAGTTGTTGATAAGCCCCTCTTGACAAGCCGCAACACCAGTATTGATGCGGGTTTCAACAATTTGCTGATTTCACAGGCAATTTTTTACCCCAATGAAATCAATGACTTGCAATCACGAATTTGCGCTGGAGCAAAGTTACTTCACCACCATGAAAATATATTTTGCTGTGCATAAGCAATCCTGGCGCCAGGCCGTCTTGCTTGAACAGCATTGTTTTGACAAACCCCGTAGACTGGCATAGTGTGGAGTAGCGAGCACGATCAACGGTGGATAAACGCATGAACATGGATAGCGATAGTGCCGCCAAGGGGGCGGACGAACCGGACTGGCTGGTCGACGAACCGCTAGAACGGGCAGACGCGGCGGCAGAGCCTGCCACCGCGGCGCCATGGCGCGTGCTGATCGTCGATGACGATGTCGACGTGCACGTGGTGACCAAATTCGCCCTCAGCCAGGCCAGCTTCCAGGGACGCAGGCTGAGCTTTTTGCACGCGTATTCGGGCGCCGAGGCGCTGGCCTTGCTGCGCAGCACATCCGATATCGCCGTGGTGCTGCTCGATGTGATCATGGAAACCCAGGATGCCGGGCTGCAAGTGGCGCGCCAGATCCGCGAAGATCTGCACAACAGCGCCGTGCGCATCATCCTGCGCACGGGCCAGCCCGGCCAGGCGCTCGAGCACCGCATCATCATCGACTACGACATCAACGATTTCTGGTGCAAGACGGACCTGACCACGCGCAAGTTGTTCACCACCGTGATCGCCTCGCTGCGCACCTACGCCACCTTGCGCGAAGCGGAGCAGCAAGTCGCCGAGCTGGCCGCAGCCCTGGCCCAGTGCGGCAACACGCCAGCGGCGCCGGCCGGCGGCACGCCCTGAACACGGCCGCTACTTTCAGTCATAAAACCAGAGCACTGGATAGGCATACAGGCTTGTGGCATGCCCCATTTTGGCCCATCCTGCCGGCCCATCGCATGTGCCGGGCGGCCCCCATTTCCTAAGTGGCGGATTGTTAAGCGCTTTTTCAGATATCCACACGGACTGTGGATATCTTTGTGGATAAGGGCCTATTGACAGCCCTCAAAGCCACAGCCCGTGCGGCTTTCAATAAACTGCTCAATCAAACAGCAAAAATAAAATCTATTAAAATCAAGCACTTGGAAACTCACACATAATCACAGGAAAATTATTTCAGCAATTTCGTTAACCCATCATTTGTGCATAACTGAGCCGTAATGATCAATCCGACAACACCGGGCTAACGCTGCCGGCAACACAGTTGCAATGCGGATACTCAATGCACGGTCTGGCGGCGCTGCTCCGGATGCAGCAGCACGCGCTCGATCAGCTCGGGGGCGATATTGTATGACTTCAGGTATTCCAGCGCGCACAAGGTGCTGAAGGCTGCCTGCACGGCGATGCCCAGGTTGACGATATCGCACATCTTCTGGTCGACGCGGGCATGCAGCGCCACGGGTTTGACGGGCATGTGCAAGGTTTCTTGGGAACTCAGCATGATGAATGACTCCTGCGGAAGGTAGACATGGCGGGACATGGCGGCGGAGAACGGCGCCGGGATGGCAGCGAGGAAGAGTGACAGCGAAAGTATTGCCGAAAAACGCGCGATGTCAATGCCAGCCAGTTATTCCCATGCAGTTTTTTTCTGATACACAAGGCCGCACGTCTAAGGCAGATCAAACGCAGCGCCTGTCGCCAGCCTAGTATGGAATGGCTGCCATCACGCGGCGTTCGCGCTGCATGGACGAGGAGACACGACATGAATACAACACCCGAACCAGCCAAAAATCCCGGCGACATCGCCCCTCCCGGCACCCCCGGCACCGGTGAAAACGTCTGCACGCATTGCCAGGGCCGGGGCGCCAGGGCCGATGGCCAGCCCTGCCCCATGTGCGGCGGCACGGGCGTGGTTATCGCCGGCATAGGCGGAGGCTGAGCCACGCCAGCAACTATGTATGGACATAAGCATGGACAAGGCGAAGCAGGCACGGCGATAATCAGCCATGCCCGCACCTTCCACGCTTCCGCCCGACCTGCCCCGTCCGCAACCAGCTTCGCTTGCCGACCTGTTCTTCTCGTTCACCTGGCTGGCCCTGCAAGGCTTTGGCGGCGTGCTTGCCGTGATCCAGCGCGAGATGGTCGAGCGCAAGCGCTGGCTGACGCAGGAGGAATTCCTCGAAGACTGGGCCGTGGCGCAAATCATGCCCGGGCCGAATGTCGTCAACCTGTCCCTGATGGTGGGCGGGCGCTATTTCGGCTTGAAAGGCGCGCTGACGGCGCTGGCCGGCATGCTGGCCGCGCCCCTCGTCATCGTGCTCGTGCTGGGCGTGCTGTACACGCGCTTTGGCGACAATCCGCAGATGGCGGGCGCCCTGCGCGGCATGGCGGCCGTCTCGGCCGGCATGATCGCCGCCACGGGCGTGAAACTGGCGACCGCGCTGACCAAGCATCCGCTGCCCCTGTGGCTGACCTTGTCCATCACCGTGCTCGGTGTGCTGATGGTGGCGATCTTGCGCTGGCCCCTGCTGTACATCCTGCTGGGCCTGGGCGGCATCGGCTGCCTGCTCACCTATCGAAAGCTGTCCCCATGAATCCGCCCTTGCAACTGGTATTGAGCGCGGGCGACTGGCTGAACCTGTTCGGCCACTACCTGATGCTGTCGCTGATGTCGATCGGCGGCGCCATTTCCACCACCTCCGAAATGCACCGTTTTCTCGTCGAACAGCATGGCTGGCTGACCCAGGCGCAATTCAACGAATCGATCGCCATCGCCCAGGCCGCGCCCGGGCCAAACGTGCTGTTCGTCGCCCTGATGGGCTGGAACGTGGGCATGAACGCGGGCAGCTACACGGCCGCCTACCTGGGCGTGTTCATCACCATGGTGGGCATCATGCTGCCCAGCACCACCCTTACCTACGTGGCGGCCCAGTGGGGCTACCGCAACCGCGACCTGCGCCCCGTGCGCGCGTTCAAGCAAGGCATGGCACCCATCGTCGTCGCCCTGCTGATTTCCACGGGCATGATTTTGGGCGGCGCCAACCATGACATCCGCACGGACTGGCCCCTGTGGAGCCTGTCCATCGTGACCGGCCTCATCATCTGGCGCACGAAGATCCATTTGCTGTGGCTGCTGGCGGCCGGCGCCGTGCTGGGCTGGCTGCAGCTGGTGTGAAAATTGTTTCCTTATATTTCTTAGACTGATACACCTGCCCAACCTTAAAGTTCCAATATCCCCATGTGATAATAGGTGCAGGGTAAATGTACTCCTTACCCCCGTTCGTTGCGACCGGTGCAAGGAGTACGTCCATGTTATGGCAAAATTCGATCTTTAGAGCGCCTAACAGAACCTCCGAATATATCGCCAGCAGATGAGTATGCAGGCAAGCGAGAGGAATGCCTGGTGGATATCGGCTCGGCGCTCGTAGCGGATACGCAGCCGGCGGAAACGGTGAAGCCAACCGAGTGTGCGTTCGACAACCCAGCGCCATTTGCCTAGGCGCTCGCGCGATTCGATGCCGTATCGAGCAATGCGCGGTGTAATCCCTCTGCTACGTAGCCAGGCCCGATGGGCACGTGATGCATAGGCCTTGTCGGCGTGCAGTTTGGCCGGACGTTTGCGTGGCCGGCCGCCAGGCCTGCCACTGACGGGACGGCTTCGAGCAGCGGGATCAGCATCCGGGAATCATGTACCTGAGCCCCCGATATGCTCGCCACCAGAGGCAGTCCGCGTTGGTCGACGAGCAGATGGTGCTTGCAACCGAGCTTGCCGCGGTCGGTGGGATTGGGGCCGGTATGCTGTCCGCCTAGGGGGGGATGGCACGCTGGCCGAGTCGACACTGGCGCGTTCCCATTGAATCTGGTCGTATTCCCGCAAGTGCTGCAGCATGGCTTCATGGATGCGTTGCCACACGCCAGCCTGTTGCCATGCATGCAGGCGCCGCCAGCAACTCATGCCGCTGCCACAGCCCAGTTCACGAGGAAAATATTCCCAAGGCAAGCCTGTCTTGAGGACAAACAGGATGCCGGTCAAGGCGGCGCGGTCGTCAATGCGAGGGCGTCCTCCCTTTGGCGAAGGATGATGTACTGGCAATAAAGGCTGGATCAGCGCCCACAGGTCATCAGGAAGAAGTGCTTTAGCCATGTGAACGGCTCCCGAAAACGATGTCAGGTGGGTTTGACCAGCTTCGGGGCCGTTTGTTTCTCTAGGCGACGTTTTGTTAGGAGTTCTTAATTGGCCTTCACAATATACTGGCCATATTCATTTTGAAGGCATGGATCGACATATATCAGTTGATGGTTCGTATTCAGCATAATGAGATGTGCATCGAGTGCCCTGTGCAAATCGGCCCGGAGAGGAATACCGTCATCTGCACCGTTATCGCCATCTTGCCAGCTTTTGCCAGGCAGATGGGCTGCTTCCAGAAGCGCGTCAACACTGCAATGGGTAACCACACACTTGAAGTTATTTTTAGCAAAAACAGCTTTCCTGAAAGCACTTTGCTGCAGCCTTACTTTGACTTCCGCCATACGGAAACATGGCCCACCCTGTCCAGCATCATCACTCGACCTTATATAATAGGAATAGGTAACAGCACCGTCCTGCTTCAGGATTGCCCGCAACGCACTTTGCGCGTCGCTGGCATCCTCCCAGTCCACAACTTCATAACACTGAACATTTGTCAAAATGAGCTTATTACGTCCGTTGGCCGGCTCACATGCTTCGAATCCCTGATAGTCCCCAGCATAAACCAATTTCTTTTTTTCAACAAAGTGAATACCAAATGCACTGCCTGCAGAGACCTGAACGGGTGTGCCACTCCAGTTGCCATTCAGATAGCGGTTATTTTGTTGATCGTAGTGAAAACGGTCTTCAGCTTTCGGATCAATGTTTTTGGTGATAACTGCTGGCCAAAGAACTGTTTGGAATAAAGAAAGCAGTTCCGCCGCGTCAATTTGTATAGGATTCAAATGTATCTCGCTATAAATAGGGCCATGTTAGCCGTGCTTTTATAGTAATGCATCGGGGAAATTAAATGAATTTTATTTTGAAATTCCGCTACCCCCTTCCAATCATCCATAACAAGATTGCTCTTTTAATGAATATTAATGGAGAATCCCACCTTAGCTAGCTGTCACACGGCCAGGTGCCGCTTCACGTCCTCGCCATCCATCTGTTCCGCCTTGCCGCTGGCGACGACACTGCCGCGCGACAGGACGATGAATTCATCGGCCAGCTCGCGGGCGAAATCGAAATACTGTTCGCACAGCACGATGGCCATGTCGCCACGCTGCTTCAGCAAGGAAATGACCCTGCCGATATCCTTGATGACGGAGGGCTGGATGCCTTCCGTCGGCTCGTCGAAGATGATCAGCTGCGGCTCGGCCAGCAGGGCGCGGGCGATGGCCAGTTGCTGCTGTTGCCCGCCGGACAAATCTCCGCCGCGCCGCTGCAGCATCTCTTTGAGCACTGGAAACAGCGCATACACGTGGGGATCGATGCGCGACGCTTGTTTGCCCCGCTTCACCGCCATGCCCATCAGCAAGTTTTCCTCGACCGTCAGGCGCGCAAAGATGTCGCGCCCCTGCGGCACGTAGGCGATGCCCAGCTTTGCCCGCGCATGCGGCGTCAGTTTCGTGATGTCGCGTCCCTGGAACGCCACCTTGCCCTGCGCCACGGGCAGCACGCCCATCAGGCATTTGAGCAAGGTCGTCTTGCCCACGCCATTGCGCCCCAGCAAGGCCAGGCATTCGCCCTTGCGCGCCGACAGATTGATGCCGCGCAAGGTGTGCGAGGAGCCATAGTATTGATTCAATTGCTCGACTTCCAGCATATGTGTTCACCTTCCCAGATAGACTTCGATGACGCGCTCGTCGGCTTGCACTTCGTC
This sequence comes from Janthinobacterium sp. HH104, assembly GCF_001758715.1. NCBI lineage: Bacteria > Pseudomonadati > Pseudomonadota > Betaproteobacteria > Burkholderiales > Oxalobacteraceae > Janthinobacterium > Janthinobacterium sp. HH104. The sequence goes on from NZ_LRIB01000052.1 coordinate 13,655, forward strand.
CATGCGCCCCTGCGCCAGCACGGAACCCTCATGCAGCACGGTAACGATGCCTTGCTGGGCAATTTCCGTCACAAAACCCATGTCGTGCTCGACCACCATGATCGAATGCTTGCCGCGCAATTCATTGAGCAATTCCGCCGTGCGCGCCGTTTCCGCATCGGACATGCCGGCCACCGGTTCGTCCAATAGAATCAGCTGCGGCTCCTGCATAAGCAGCATGCCAATTTCCAGCCACTGCTTTTGCCCGTGCGACAGCAAGCCGGCTGACCGCGCTTCCTGGCCGTTGAGGCGAATCAGGCGCAAAATCGCTTCGATCTTGCCCGCCTGCTCGGATGTCAAACGGGCAAACAGGGTGGGCGCCACGCGCTTGTCCATCTTCATCGCCAGTTCCAGGTTGTCGAACACCGTGTGCTGCTCGAACACGGTGGGGCGCTGGAACTTGCGACCGATACCCGCGTGGGCAATCTGCGCTTCCGTCATCGTCGCCAGATTCATGGTCTGGCCAAACCAGGCCGTGCCGGACGTGGGTCGCGTCTTGCCGGTGATCACATCCATCATCGTCGTCTTGCCCGCGCCGTTAGGGCCGATGATGCAGCGCAATTCGCCCACGGAAATGTCGAGACTGAGCTTGTTGATGGCCTTGAAGCCGTCGAACGACACGCTGATGTCCTCCAGATACAAAATGGCACCATGCGTCGTATCGACGCCCTCGCCTTTCACGCGCGAATAGCTGGCGCCCGTCTCTGTGCCGGCCATGCCGGGCAACATGCGGATACTCATGCGGCCTCCTCTGCCACGACGGCCGTTTTCTTGCGTTTGAGCTTGTTCAACACACCGAGCATGCCTTGCTGCATGAACAGGGTGACGACGATGAACAGCAAGCCCAGCGCGAACAGCCACAGTTCCGGCAAGGCGGCCGTGAACCAGCTTTTCAAGCCGTTGACGGTGAAGGCGCCCAGGATGGGACCGATCAAAGTACCGCGTCCGCCGACGGCCACCCACACGACCATTTCGATGGAGTTCGCCGGTGACATTTCGGACGGATTGATGATGCCCACTTGCGGCACGTACAGAGCGCCAGCGATGCCGCACAGCACCGCCGACAAGGTCCAGACGAACAGCTTGAACCACAGCGGGTTGTAGCCAAGGAACATCAAGCGCGCCTCGCTGTCGCGCACGCCCTGCAGCACCCGGCCCAGCTTCGAGCGGACGATGGCGCGCGCGCCGATCAAGGCCGCCAGCAGGAAGGCCAGTGTCAGCAGGAACAGCACGGCCCGGGTGGCGGGCGCCGTGATGTCATGGCCAAGGATGGTCTTGAAATCCGTGAAACCGTTGTTGCCGCCAAAGCCGGTGTCATTGCGGAAGAACAAGAGCATGAAGGCATACGTCATCGCCTGCGTGATGATGGAAAAATACACGCCCTTGATGCGCGAGCGGAATGCAAAGTAACCGAAGACAAACGCCAGCACGCCCGGCACCAGCACGACGAGGGCCATGCAGTACCAGAAATGTTCCGTGAAGGCCCAGTACCACGGATAGGTTTTCCAGTCGAGAAAGACCATGAAGTCGGGCAAGCTGCTCTGGTACTGGCCCTGCTCGCCGATGGCGCGCATCAGATACATGCCGTGCGCATACGCGCCCAAGGCAAAAAACACGCCGTGGCCCAGCGACAAGATGCCCGTGTAGCCCCAGACGAGATCCAGCGCCAGCGCGGCCAGCGCGTAGCACATGAACTTGCCCACCAGCGCCACCGTATAGGCGGATACGTGCAGCGCATGGCCTTCGGCAAACACCAGGTTAAAAATCGGCAACAGCGCCGCCAGCAGCGTGCATGCGGCAATCGCCAGCCAGACGGGCCGCGTGAACAGGCCCTGCTTGGATTGATAGGAGGTAATCATTCGACGCTGCGTCCCTTCATGGCAAACAGGCCCTGCGGCCGGCGCTGGATGAAAATGATGATGAACACGAGAATGGCAATCTTCGCCAGCACGGCGCCCGCCACCGGTTCGAGGAATTTGTTCACTTCGCCCAGCCCCAGCGCAGCGATGACGGTGCCGGCCAGCTGGCCCACGCCGCCGAGCACCACCACCATGAAGGAATCGACGATGTAGCTTTGGCCCAGGTCCGGCCCCACATTGCCCAGCTGCGACAGGGCCACGCCGCCGAGCCCGGCGATGCCGGAACCGAGGCCGAAAGTCAGCATGTCGACCTTGCCCGTGGCCACGCCCACGCAATCGGCCATGCGGCGGTTTTGCGTCACGGCCCGCACGAATAGGCCCAGCCGTGTCTTGTTGAGGATCAGCCACACGGCCACCACGACAAGGACGGCGAAGACGATGATGGCCAGCCGGTTGTACGGCAGCACGAGGCCGCCCAGCACCGTCATGCCGCCCGACATCCAGGCGGGATTGGCCACTTCCACGTTTTGCGCGCCGAAGATCGTGCGCACCATCTGCATGAGGATCAGGCTGATGCCCCAGGTGGCCAGCAGGGTTTCCAGCGGCCGCCCGTACAGCCAGCGGATCACCGTGCGCTCGAGCGCCACGCCCACCAGTCCCGCGACGAGAAAGGCGGCCGGCAAGGCGGCTAGCAGGTAGGCATCCTGCAGGCCAGGCAAATAGGTGCGGAAGAACAGCTGGCACAGATACGTCGTGTAAGCGCCTATCATCAGCAATTCGCCATGCGCCATATTGATGATGCCCATCAAGCCGAAGGTGATGGCCAGCCCCAAGGCGGCTAACAGCAGCACGCTGCCCAGCGAGATGCCGTAGAACACATTGCCCGCGAATTCCATGCGCGCCACTCGTCCCTTGATCTGGCCCATGGTGTCGATGGCGGCCAGCTGCACGGCTTCGTCCGGCTCGCCGCCCTTGTCCAGCATGGCTTGCAGCACGGGCAGCAGCCGCGCATCGCTGCTGCCCGCCAGGTCCTGTACAGCCTGCTTGCGCGTGGCGGCGTCTGGCGCATGCAGATTGGCGCTGGCGATCAGCACTTGCAATATCTGCTGGATCTCGGCATCGCTCTCTTGCGCCAGCGCCTTGTGGATCAGGGGCAGCTGCGCGGGATCGACGGATTGCTGCAGCGCCTGCGCAGCGGCCAGCCGTGTGGCCCGCTCTGGCGCCAGCAGTTTCAGCCCCGACAAGGCACCAGCCACGGCCGAGCGCAAGCGGTTGTTGACCATGACGCCGTCGATACCGTCCGGCAGCGGCACGCTCTTGCCGCTTGCCGGGTCATATGCCTGCTCGCCGTCGACGATGTAGACCTTGCCGTCGGGCGCTGCATACAGGCTGTCGTCTTGCAACGCTTGCAGCACCTTGGCAGCCTCGGGCGTGGCCAGGGCGGCGATCTGGGCGACGGCGGCGACTCTGGTATCTGGGTCGTCGCCGGATAGCGGTTTGAGCAGGTTGGGGGAAATGGCTGCCTGCGCAGACAGCGGCAACAGGCAAAGTAATAACAAAATACGACGTAGCAGACGCATGCGGAAAGACCTCTCATCGTTACTTCAGCCCAAGCGAAATCTGGGGTCAGACCCGTCGGGTCTGACCCCGGCCTTTCTGCTGCTAACTCATAACTTCTGCTTACCCTCATTCCCCTTGATAAACGGGCTCCAAGGCTGCGCACGTATCGGTTCCTTGGTTTTCCACACGACATTGAATTGCCCATCGGCCTTGATCTCGCCGATCATCACGGGCTTGTGCAGATGGTGGTTCGTAGCGTCCATGGTCAGGGTGAAGCCCGATGGCGCCTTGACGCTCTGGCCGGCCATGGCGGCGATCACCTTGTCCGTGTCCGTCGACTTGGCTTTTTCCACGGCTTGCGCCCACATGTGGATGCCGACATAGGTCGCTTCCATCGGGTCGTTCGTCACGACCGAACCCGCGTTCGGCAGCTTTTGCGCCACGGCATACGCCTTCCACTGCTTGATGAAGGCCGTATTCACGGGATTCTTGACGGATTCAAAATAATTCCATGCCGCCAGGTGGCCAAGCAAGGGCTTGGTATCGATGCCGCGCAGCTCTTCCTCGCCCACGGAAAACGCAACGACAGGCACGTCCGTGGCTTTCAAGCCCGCATTGCCCAGCTCCTTGTAGAACGGCACATTCGAGTCGCCATTGATGGTGGAAATGACGGCCGTCTTGCCACCCGTGGAAAACTTCTTGATATTGGCGACGATGGTTTGATAGTCGGCGTGGCCGAACGGCGTGTAGACCTCGCTGATATCGCTATCTTTGACGCCCTTGCTTTTCAGGAAGGCACGCAGGATCTTGTTCGTGGTGCGCGGATACACGTAATCCGTGCCCAGCAGCACGAAGCGCTTGGCGCCGCCGCCATCCTTGCTCATCAGGTATTCGACGGCGGGGATCGCTTGCTGGTTCGGCGCGGCGCCCGTGTAAAACACATTCTTTTCCAGTTCTTCGCCCTCGTATTGCACCGGGTAAAACAGCAGGCTGTTGAGCTCCTTGAACACAGGTAAAACCGACTTGCGCGACACGGACGTCCAGCAGCCGAACACGACGGCGACCTTGTCCTGCGCCACCAGCTGGCGCGCTTTTTCCGCGAACAAGGGCCAGTTCGACGCCGGGTCGACGACGACGGCTTCCAGCTTCTTGCCCAGCACACCGCCCTTGGCATTGATCTCGGCGATCGTCATCAAGGCCACGTCCTTCAGCGACGTTTCGGAAATGGCCATGGTGCCCGACAGCGAGTGCAAAATGCCCACCTTGATCGTGTCGGCGGCCAGGGCTGCCTGCATGTAAGTGGAGGTGGCAAGGGCCAGTGCGCCGGCGGCGGCCGCTTTCAGGATGATGCGTCGTGACATGGGGACTCCTGTGATGGGTTCGTGGGGGTCGAGCTGGGCATACGATGTTGTTAAAGCAGAATGCATGCCAGCACCAGCAGGTGTCCGCCATGGTGCACGCGGCTCTCGCCGCACGAAAAAAAACCTGGCTGCACAAGGACTGTGCAGCCAGGTTTCAAATTGCCGTAAAACGGTGCGCCGGACGCAAAAATCCCGGCATCAATCCTTGCGCGGTACGCCTCTCAAGCGGCGCCAGCCCTTGCGTCCCAGCGGGAACAGCAACACGAAAGCGATCAGCCACGGCAGGATGTAGGCCATGGCCGTGATGGCGTTGGCCACGCCTTCCGACAGGTTGTCCGTGAAATTGCCCAGCGAGCGCTTGACGGGCGTCCAGAACGATTGCTTGCCTTCCGCGCTGATGGCCACGTTCAGCAAGTCCGTATCGATGCGCTGCATCAACAGCGCGTCGGCCGCCGTCGCCTGCTCCAGCTCCACTTGCACAGTGGCCAGTTCCTTGGTCACCTTGATGAGGGCATCGACATTCGCGCCCGAGCGCTTTTCCAGGTCTTGCAATTGCGCCTGGTATTGCTTGAGCATCTCCAGACGTTTCTTGCTGTCGAGCACGGGGCGGCCCAGGTCTTCCACCTTGGTGCCCTGGCTGGTGACGTCGCCTTCGGCCGCGACCAGCGCGACAAGCTTCTTGATGCCGGCCGGCTTGGCGCGCATGCTGATGCGCGCATGCACGTAGCGCCCGCTGTCGAGGCTGGAATCGAGCAGCAGGCAGCCGTTTTCCGTATCGGCCTTGCAGGCGGCAACCACTTTTTCATACAGGGGCCGCACTTGCGCCTCGTGCGTATCGACGCTGACATTATGTTCATAGGCAAGAAACTCGCTGCCCTTTTCCTTGCCATCGAGACGCGCGGCGCTCGACTGCCCGCCGCTCTCGCCCTTGCCGCCGCAACCGGCCAGCAACATCAGGCCGATCAGACCTACATACACTTTTTTCATGATTTCTTTCCTGGATTATTTTTACAGCGGCAGCAATGTGATATCGGGCAGGTGCGCCGCCACGTCGTGCACGGTGGCGTATTGCGTCAGCAACGCCACCACCTGCGGCAGCGGTTCCGCCCAGATTTCCGGCAAGTCGCGCTCTTCGGGCGCCAGCACGGGAAAGGCCAGCTGCTCGCGTGGCGGCACAAAGGCGGCATCGACGCCGGGTTTGTTGCCGCGCGCATCGATGCGGTACCAGCCAAAGTCCTGCAGATACACGGCATTCAAGCCATGCAGGCAAAACGGCGGCCCCACTTCGCCGACAGCCAAGCGCTGGTAGCACAGGCCGGCAGGAATGCCGTTGGCGCGCAGCAGCGCGGCCAGCAGATGGCTCTTCGCATAACAGTATCCCGTTCCATGCTGCAAGACGTCGGAAGCGCGGCAAGTGACGGGATTGCGCTGGTAATCCCAGCTGTGGGCCACCTCGTCGCGCACGAAGGCAAAGCAGCGGGCCGCGATGGCGGCGTCGCCCACGGCACCTGCCGCCAATGCGGCCGCCTTGGCGCGCACGGCCGGATGGTCGCTGTCGATGTAGGTGCTGCTGGCTAGATATATGGAAAAGTCGGGGGAAAAGTCGGTAGACATGGCATAAAGGCAATGCGAAAAGATAATGCGCGATTTTAGTCGAAGCTTCGCAACATTCACCGTTTCTTTGCGCAGGAACAAAGAAAATCCACGCGTCAGGCTCGCCGTTCCGGGGGCGGCGACTTTGGCGCCGGCCCGGTAGCTGGTATCATGCGGGCAAACACAGCCGACCGTACAGGCCCGGCACAAGCACTACCCTGCGAAGCGGCCCCGCCACCGGGCGCGCCGCCGACGCCACCCTACAGATCAGAGAAACGAGTTCCCTATGAGCACTTCATCGTCCCACCCATCGTTCTGGCGCCGTGTCCCGCTGGCTTTCGGCGCTTTCTTCAGCACCCTGTCGGACGCAGCCTATGCGGCCCGCGTGGAAAAGCTGTCCCTGCCCGAGGCTGCTCCCGTCGCGCCAGCGGCCCCGGCGCCAGCCCCCGTGCCGACACCGGCCGCCGCCCCCGTCATCTTGAAAGAAGCCACGCCCGATGCGGCCTTGCAGTTGCTGGCCCTGCTGCAACGCGAAGCGCGCCTGATCGACTTCACCCAGGAAAATCTGGGCAGCCATGCGGACGCCGACATCGGCGCGGCCGCCCGCGTCGTGCATGAAGGCTGCGCCAAGGTCATGCGCGAATACTTCACCATCGACGCCGTGCGCCAGGAAGCGGAGGGCAGCCGCATTGTCCTGCAGGAAGGTTTTGATTCTGCCCAGGTACGCCTGACGGGCAACGTGGTCGGCTCGGCGCCATTCACGGGTACCTTGAGCCATCGCGGCTGGCGTGCGTCCAGCGTGCGCCTGCCGAAACTGAGCGCGCAGCACGACGCCGCCATCCTCGCACCGGCCGAGGTGGAACTGTGAACGACACAAGGAACGCCACCCCGAACACCCCGCGCTACGCCATCGGCATCGACCTGGGCACCACCCACAGCGCCCTGTCGTATGTGAACCTGGTCGAAAGCGACGGCGAGCAATCGAGCCACGGCGTGCTGAAAGTGCCGCAACTGTCGGCGCCGGGCACGGTCGAAGAATTGCCGCTGCTGCCATCGTTCGTCTACCTGCCGCACGCCGATGAAGTGGCGGCCGGCGACCTGGCCCTGCCGTGGGTCACCGAAGAAGCCGAAGCGCCATTCGTCGTCGGCGAAATGGCCCGCAGCCGCGGCGCCACCACGCCGATCCGTCTGGTATCGAGCGCGAAAAGCTGGCTGTGCCACCCGGGCGTGGACCGCCGCGCGGCCATCCTGCCGAACGACGCGCCGGCGGAAGTGGCGCGCATCTCGCCGATCACGGCCGCCACGCGCTACCTGACGCACTTGCGCCAGGCCTGGGACAACGCCCACCCGCAAGCGCCGTTCGCCGAGCAGGAAATCACCGTCACGATTCCCGCCTCGTTCGACCCGGCCGCGCGCGAGCTGACGATGGAAGCGGCGCAGGCGGCCGGCTACACCTCGCTCACTCTGCTGGAAGAGCCGCAAGCGGCCCTGTACAGCTGGATCCAGACGAGCGAAGGCCGCTGGCGCAAGGAAGTCAAGCCGGGCGACATCATTTTAGTGGTCGACGTGGGCGGCGGCACCAGCGACTTTTCGTTGATCGCCGTGCTCGAGCGCGACGGCGTGCTGGAACCGCACCGCGTGGCAGTCGGTGAACACATCCTGCTCGGTGGCGACAATATGGACTTGGCGCTGGCCCACCTGGTGGCCCGCAAGCTGGCCGCCAACGGCACCCAGCTCGATGCCTGGCAAATGCGCGCACTCACGTATGGCTGCCGCAGCGCCAAGGAAAGCCTTCTGGCTGACAGCGGCATGGAAACGGCGCCGATCGTCGTGCCGAGCCGCGGCTCGAAACTGATCGGCGGCTCCATCCGCACGGAACTGACGCGCGCCGAAGTATCCACCTTCATCCTCGACGGCTTCTTCCCGCAGGTGGAAGCATCGAGCCGCCCTGCCGTGCGCACGCGCGCCGGCCTGACGCAACTGGGCTTGCCGTATGCGCAGGACGCGGCCATCACGCGCCACCTGGCGGCCTTCCTGGGCCGGCAAGTAGCGGCGACTGCCGAACTGGAAGGCTTTGCTGGCCGCCAGGCGGACGGCGCCAGCTTTTTGCACCCGACGGCCGTGCTGTTCAACGGCGGCGTCTTCAAGTCCGACTTGCTGGTCCAGCGCATCATGGCGACCGTCAACGACTGGCTGTACATGGAAGGCGCGGAACCGGCGCGCATGCTGGCCGGGGCCGACCTGGACCTGGCCGTCGCGCGCGGCGCCGCCTACTACAGCTACGTGCGGCGCGGCCATGGCGTGCGCATCCGCGGCGGCACGGCCAGTTCCTTCTATGTCGCCATCGAGTCGGCCATGCCGGCCATCCCCGGCATGGAACCACCGATACAGGCCCTGTGCGTGGCGCCGTTCGGCATGGAAGAAGGCAGCGAACTGGAACTGCCGGGCCAGCAATTCGGCCTGGTCGTGGGCGAACCCGTGCACTTCCGCTTCTTCGCCTCGTCCACGCGCCGCAACGACCAGATCGGCGACTTGCTCGACTTCTGGGGTCCCGATGAACTGCAGGAACTGAGCGAAATCCAGGCGACGTTATCCGCCGAAGGCCGTCAGGCTGGCGACGTGGTGCAGGTCAAGCTGCACGCGCGCGTGACGGAAGCGGGCACCCTGGAACTGCTGGCCGTTTCCCCTGACGGCGCCGAGCGCTGGAAAGTGGAATTCGACGTGCGCGGCACGCCGCAGCCATAAGCATGCGCGGCGCTGAGGGCAAGCCGGCCTTCCTGGTCGGCATCGACCTGGGCACCACCAACACGGTGGTCGCCTATGCCAAGGCCAATGATGCGCAGGCTGAAATAAACCTGTTCGCCATCGAGCAGCTGGTCGCTCCCGGCGAAGTGGGTGCACGCCCGCTGCTGCCCTCCTTGCGCTACCATCCCGCCGCCGGCGAACTGGCGGCGGGCGACTTGCAGCTGCCGTGGCCACAGCAAGACCTGGAACATGCCGTGCTGGGCACCCTGGCGCGCCAGCTGGGCGCCCAGGTGCCGGGCCGCCTCGTTTCCAGTGCAAAGAGCTGGCTGTCGCACGCGAACGTGGACCGCCAGGCACCCATCCTCCCATGGGGCGCCGATGCCGACGTGGCCAAGGTCTCGCCCGTGGCGGCCAGCGCCAGCTACCTCGCCTACGTGCGCGCCGCGTGGAATCACCGCTTCCCGCATGCTCCGCTGGAGGAGCAGGAACTGGTGCTGACCATCCCCGCCTCGTTCGACGAGGGCGCGCGCGCACTCACATTGGCATCGGCGCGCATGGCGGGCTTGCCCACCTTGCGATTGGTGGAAGAACCGCAGGCCGCTTTTTATGACTTTCTGCAGCGCCGGCGCGCCACCCTGCGCGACGACCTGGCCGACACGCGCCGCATTTTAGTCTGCGACGTGGGCGGCGGCACCACGGATTTCAGCCTGATCGACGTGGCCTTCGATGACGACGGCGAACCGCAGCTCACGCGCAGCAGCGTGGGCAACCATTTGATACTGGGCGGCGACAATATGGATCTGGCGCTGGCCCACCTGGTGGAAACGCGCATGGCCGCAGGCGTCGAAGGCGGCATGAAACTGTCGGCAGCGCGCTTGTCGCAGCTGATGGAACGCTGCCGCGCGGCCAAGGAGCTGCTGCTGTCGCAGGACGCGCCGGACAAGGCCACCGTCACTTTGCTGGGCGGGGGATCACGTTTGATCGGCGGCAGCCGTTCCGCCGACGTCACGCGCGAGGAAGTGGCGGCCATGGTGGTCGACGGCTTCTTCCCGAAAGTGGAACTCACCGAGACGGCGAAAAAGGGCCGCGCGGGCATCGTCGAATTCGGCCTGCCGTATGCGCAAGACGCGGCCATCACGCGCCACCTGGCCAGCTTTTTGCAACAGCACCAAGGCGCACTGCCCGACACCCTGCTGCTGAACGGCGGCGTGTTCCGCGCCGACGCGCTGGCGCGACGCCTGGCAGAAACCATGGCGCACTGGCGGGGCCAGCCCCTGACCATCCTGCATAACGATAATCCCGACGTGGCCGTGGCCCGTGGTGCCGTCGCCTACGCGCTGGCCCGGCGCGGCCAGGCACCGCGCATCGGCGGCGGCTCGCCGCGCAGCTATTTCCTCGTGCTGGGCGAGGCGGGCAAGGATCACCGCGCCGTGTGCATCCTGCCCCGTGGCAGCGCCAGCGGCGAAGAAATCCGCCTGACGGAGCGCCTGTTCGCGCTGCGCCTGGGCCGGCCCGTACGCTTCCACCTGGCCACGTCCCTCTTTGAGGCGGGCACGCCGCCGCAACTGGGCGAGATCGTCGATCTGGACGCCGGGGAATACTTGCGCCTGCCACCGCTGGCCAGCGTGCTGCAAGCGGAAAGCGGCGACAAGCGCGACATCACCGTGCAGCTGGCAACCGTCATGACGGAAGTGGGGACGTTGGAAGTGCATTGCGTGGCCGAAGCCGATGCCAGCCAGCGCTGGCTGCTGGAATTCCAGCTGCGCGCTGATAAGGAAGAGCAAGGCGATGGCGAGGCTCAAGCCGTTTCGCCACGCATCAAGGAAGCCATCGAAAAGATCGAGCGCATCTTCGGCGGCAAGGCGCAAAAGGTCGACACCAAGGAAGTGCGCCAGCTGCGCCAGCACCTGGAACGCGGGCTGGGCGGACGCGAAAGCTGGGATACGCCGCTGCTGCGCCAGCTGTTCGACGCCCTGATGCTGCGCGCGCGCGGCCGGCGCCGCTCCGCCGAGCATGAGCGGGTCTGGCTGAACCTGACTGGCTACTGTTTGCGCCCCGGCTATGGCGATACGCTCGATCCATGGCGCATCGAGCAGCTGTGGGCCCTGTTCGACACGGGCGTCCAGCATCACAAGGATAACCAGGTGTGCGCCGAATGGTGGACCCTGTGGCGACGGGTGGCCGGCGGCTTGAGCACGGAGCAGCAATTGCGCCTGCTCGACGACTTCGCCTTCAACCTGCAAGCCGATGCGGCCCAGCGGGGCAGCCGCCCCGTCACCCTCGTCAACGGCAGCGACGACGACATGCTGCGCCTGGGCGCCTCCTTGGAGCGCATCCCCGGCGCCTACAAGGCCGAAGTGGGTGCCTGGCTGATCAAGCGGCTGGAGAAAGCCGGCCGCGAAGCGGCGGACACGAACACCCTGTGGGCGCTGGCCAGGGTCGGCGCGCGCCAGCCCTTCCACGGCAGCGCGCATGAAGTGGTCGACAGCGCCACCGTGGCCGAATGGCTGCACGTGCTGCTGGCGCTGGACTGGAAAAAGACGGAACCGGCGGCGTTTGCCGCCACCCACCTGGCGCGCATGACGGGCGACCGCTCGCGCGACATCGGTGACGAGCTGCGCGCCACTGTGCTGACCCGCCTGAAAGCCGTGGGCGCCCCACCGCTGTGGCAGGCAATGGTCAGCGAAGTGACGCAGCTCGACGAAGCGAATACCAAGCGCATGCTGGGCGAAGCGCTGCCGCCGGGGTTGAAGCTGATAGGCTGACATCATTGATCACGCAGGTCGGATTAGCCCGGAGGGCGTAATCCGACAACATCGTCGGCAGCACCTGTCGGATTACGCGGCGTGCCGCCGCTAATCCGACCTACCCCTCGCTACGCGCCCCACGATACTGCGGCAAACCATCGGCCAGTTTCACCCATTCCACTTGCGTGTCCGTATAGATATGGCTGTGCGGCGGCAAGCGCCCTGGCTCATCGAGACTGCCAGTGGTCAAGCCGACCTCGTCCGGGTCGCGCTCATCCTCGAACGTCAGCTGCGTGCCGCAGCGGGGGCAAAAACTGCGCGTGCAGTGTTCGCTGGACGCATACGGTGTGGCCTGCCCCTGCAGCCAGCGAAAATGCGCCCTCGGCACGCTGAACCAGGCGACAAACGGCGCACCTGAGGCGCGGCGGCACATCGAGCAATGGCAAGCCGTTTCATGGAAGGCGCCCGTGCCCGCTTCGTAGCGCACGTCGCCGCATAAACATCCTCCGCTCAGCATGGCATCCTCCTGCAATTGAAAAGGCGCCCAGTGTAACGCCGCTGCGGCGCCACGGTTTGCGCTAGATCACGGCGATGATCAACAGCAGCACCGCCAGCGGCGCCTGCACCAGCACGATACCCGGATGCGTGCGGCGCAGCTGGGCCCACACGGACAGGCCCGGCACTTCCTCATGCGGATGGTGGGCTTCGTCGCGCAGCGACATCGCGTGCAGGAACATGCCGGCGATCAGGGGGCCGGGATTGACCCACCAGCCCTGCTCGAGCAAGCCGCGCGACAAATAGATGGCCAGCGCGCCGATGGCAAACGGCGAGGCCCACACGAGCGCCAGCATCAAACGGATGCCATAGAATTCCGCCAGGGTGCCCATGCGGTGCAGGCGGCTGACATCGTGGTCTTCCATGCGCCGGTCGATGGCCAGCTCGGCGCGGCCGTACAGGGTCCACAGGCCGCCGAACAGGCAGCCCAGCAGCACGCCGATGACGATATCGGCCACGAACACCGCATATTTGTTGACGTCGGCCGTGCCGATGCCCAGCGACGTGTGGGCGGCCGCATGCAGGTGCAGGCCGGCCTGCTCGCCTTCGGCCGTCGTATAGCGGTCGCGCACGTCATAGGTGCTGCCGATATACACGACGTCCTTGCGCGGCGCTACGGCGTCCACACCGGCCTGGCCATCGATCAGTTTGACGCGCGTGCGCGTGGGGTTGAGGAATTGCGGCGCCACGGCGGCCGGGTGAAACGGCGCGGTGACGGCATTCTGTTCGGCCGCCGCCTTGGCGTCGCCGCGAATGACGGGTTCGAACGCCCAGCGCGCCAATACCTTTTCGCTGTCCGTGCGCCGCGCCAGCTGGCACACGCGGCTGGCCAGCGCCACCACTTCCTTTTGCTCGGACAAGGCGGCAGGCATGGGCTGCTTCTGCTCCTGCTCGTCGGCGCCATGCGCCAGCTCGAAGGCCACGGCCGCCAGCACGGGGCTTTTCAGCTCGATGCGCGTGACGGCGCCCATGCGTTCGCGGATGCGCGGGCTGGCAAAGTGGATGCCGGCCGCGCAGCGCGCGCGTATCCACGGCAGGTTCGCGTTGCGGTCCGACTGTTCGGGCAGGATCAGCACCAGTTGCCGGCCATCGGCAGCCAGCCGGTCGAGCACGCCGTCCAGGGGCCGCTCGCCCGCCTTGTGCTGCTCATACACGGCCGGCGCCAGGTCCAGGTCGATGGCCAGCACCTTGCTGCCACGCGCGGCGGCGCTGGCAATCAATTGCTCCAGGCGAGAACGCTCCAGCGGTTCGCGCTCGTCGAAGACCTGTTCGAACGCGGGCTGGTCGATTTCGATGATGCCGGGCCGGTAGGCGGCGCCCGGGTCCTTGCCACGGTCCAGCAGCTGTTCCTGCGCCGCGCTGGCCCGCAGCATGGCCGCATCGAGCCATTCGAGCACGTGAAAACCCTCGAGCGCCAGCATCAGCGCGGCGATCAGGCTGGCGCCGATCACGTGGTGCAGCAGATGCGTGCCCGTCAGCTTGAAGGCGGAACCCAGCTGGACGGCCGGCCACAGCAGGCGCCGCCAGAGCGGTGGGCGCGGTTGATCCGGCTGGCTGGTTTCCACGGTGCGCTCCCTTGCGTGCGATGCCTTAATTATCATTAAGGCAATAAATGATGACGAAAGGATAGTGTATTGCAGTTGTGTCCGTTTCGCCGCACGGCTGGCACGGGCCAACCTGGCAGCCTACTTCGGCCTGGCCAGCAGCAGCTTGCCCAGCGCTTCGAAGGCCGGCGTGGTGGTCGGATCGTTGGCCGCGTTGGCCGCCGTCGGCGTCGAGGCGAAACGCACGATCACCATTTCCGCCTTCGGATCGATGTAGATGCGCTGGCCGTACACGCCGCGCGCCATGTAGGCGCCATGGTCGTTATGCGTGACCCACCACATGTCGCGGTAGCTCCAGCCCTTGAGCAAATCGTAGCCGCCCTTGGCGAACAGCTGCTTGTCGCCGCCACGGCGGATATCGTCGACGGCCGCCTTCGGAATGATTTGCTGGCCGTTGTAGCGGCCATCGTTGCGCAGCATCTCGCCGAATCGGGCCAGGTCGCGCAAGCCCGCGCTCAAGCCGCCGCCGGCAAACGGCGTGCCCGTCGAATCGACCGACATGTAGCCATCCTGCTCGGCGCCCAGCTTTTGCCAGACATGCTCGGACAGGTAGTCGTTGACGTTCCGCCCCGTGACCCTGGCGATGATCCAGCCCAGCACGTCGGAATTGACCGTGCGGTAGCCGAAGCCCTCGCCATGTTTTCCCTCATGCCGCACCGTTTGCAGGTACTCGAAATAGCTGCGCGGCCCCGTGTAATCCTTGGGCTTAGGCAGCGGGTTGCCGGCCGCCGCGTGCTGCCACACTTCCGCATTCGGGTCGGCGTAATCCTCGCTGAATTTCAGGCCCGTGGTCATGTCGAGCACCTGGCGCACAGTGGCGTCGCCAAACGCGGATTTGGCCAGTTCCGGCACGTACTCGGCCACCTTCTTGCCCGGATCGAGCTTGCCTTCGGCCACCAGGGCCGCGCCGATGGTACCCATCACGGACTTCGTTACCGACATGGCGCCATGCTGGCCGCCCTCCTTCAGTACGCCGAAATAGCGTTCGTACACGATGCGGCCACGGTGCAGCACGACGATGCCGTCCGTGTAATTGGCGCCCAGCGACTGCTCCCACGTCATCGTATCCTTGGCGCCAAGCGGCGTGAAGCGCAGGCTGTCGATATCGTTGCGCAGCGCGCGCGGCAAGGGCACGGGCGCCTTCAAGCCGCGCGCCACCGCCACCGTCGGCATCAGCTGGCGGAAATGCGATACGCTCCAGCGCAGCTGCGGGAAATTGAAATAGCTGCCATCGTCGAAGCGGATGATTTTATCGGCCGGCGGCGGCGCGCCCACCATCCATTGCAATGCAGCCGGATCGCTGGCGGCGGCCGACAGCGGCGCCGTCGTCTCTGCCGCATGGGCGCCGGCGGCCAGCGCCAGGCAGGCTGCGGCCAGAGCCAGGCGGCGGATTGGTGGCAGTGTCGTCATGCACTTCTCCTGTCATGGCTGGCACCCGCGGCGGCGCTCGCTTCATCCGATGCATGCTAACAGAGAAACTTTTTATCTTGTTCTACGGCATCCTATTGTGCGGGCCACGCGCTGAGACGAACGTCTCAAGCGCGCGCCATGCTGCAGCGCAGGATGCGCGGCCCCGCGCTTCGTGCTAAAAACGAAAACACCATAAAAAACAGACACGAGACACTGGAGAGCGCCATGCCCTACGTCCGCCAGACCAGCCATATCGACCGCGTGCGTGACCTGATCGCCGGCCGCATCGTCAATCCAGGCGCCGATACGGCCAGGCTGGCGTCGTCGTACCGGCGTTCGCTCGACGACTACCGGCTCGATCCCGCGTCCACCACGGGGCCGCGTATCCTGACGGGCGCCGAACTGCGCGCCATCCAGCAGTCGGAAGAAGATTTTCTGCGCTCCACGGGCCAGTGCCTGCCGCGCCTGCACGCCATGGTGCGCGAAGCGGGTTACTGCGTCATCCTCGCCAATGCGCGCGGTGTGACGATCGACTATGTGGTCGACACGGACCAGCGCAAGGACTTCAAGAAGGCGGGCCTGTATCCGGGTTCGTGCTGGTCGGAAGAGGAGGAAGGCACGTGCGGCATCGCCTCTGTGCTGCTCGACCACGAAGCCATCACCGTGCACAAGACCGACCATTTTCGCGCCGCCTTCACGGGCCTGACCTGCAGCGCGGCGCCGATCTTTTCGCCGCACGGCGACTTGATCGGCGTGCTCGATGCGTCGGCCCTGCGTTCGCCCGACGCGCGCGACAGCCAGCGCCTGGTGAAACAACTGGTGCGGCAAGGCGCGACCCTGATCGAGGACGGTTTTTTTCTCAAATCCTACAGCCATTGCTGCATCCTGCTGGCGCACCGCAACCGCCACTTCGTGGAAGTGCAGCCGGAAATGCTGCTCGCCATCGACGAACATGGCGACATCGTCGCCGCCAACCGCTGCGCGCGCGACGTCATCGGGGGCATCGACAGCCTGCCGCGTCCCGTCGCAGAGGTACTGGAAGTGCGCACCGAACGGCTGTTCGATGCGCGCGCGGGACACAGTCTGCTGTCCTTGCGCCTGGCCGGCGGCAGCACCTGGCTGCATGCCCGCGTGCGCGCGCCGCTGCGCCAGGCCAAGGTGCGTCCGCGCACCATGCGCGAGTCGCCCGTCGCGCAAGATGTAGTGGCATACACGGCGCCGGAACTGGCCGAACGCACGCGCATCGAGCACGCAATGAACGCCGCCAAATGGCGCCCGCTGCAGGCGGCCGCCATGCTGGGCATCTCGCGCGCTACCCTGTACCGGCGCCTCAAGCAGCTGCACATCGTGGCGCCGCACCGCCAGTAACCCATCCGGAAAGCTGAGATTTCCGTCTCAAATTCAGCCATGCTGCGCTGCGCAATGCGGCGCCGGAACGCCAGTGTTACAACATCGTCAGCGGCAACACAGCCGCATCCCATCATAAAGTCAGCAGACTTGGAGGAGACACGATGCAAACCGATATCAACCCACACGACTTGGCCGTGGCCGGCATCCTGGAGCAGCTCGAAGGCTTTCTTCGCGCCAGTGACGGCACAGGCGCCGCGCAATTGTTCGAACAGGATGGCTACTGGCGCGACCTGGTGCTGTTTACCTGGAACCTGAAAACCCTGGAAGGCCGCGAACAGATCGCCGCCATGCTGGCCGCCCAATTAGGCGCCGTGCAGCCAGTCTCCATCCGCATCACCGATGGCGAGCATGCGGTGGAAGCCGGCGGCGTGCTGCAAAGCTGGATCACGGTGGAAACGAACGTGGCGCGCGGCGTGGGTTTCATCCGCATCCGCGACGGCAAGATCTGGACACTGCTCACCACCATGAGCGAATTGAAGGGTTTTGAAGAAGCCAAAGGCGGCCGGCGCCCCATGGGCGCGGAACACGGCGCGCGCACCAACCGCAGCAGCTGGCTGGAAAACCGCGAGCAGGATGCAAAGGAACTGGGCTATACGCGCCAGCCCTACTGCGTCATCATCGGCGGCGGCCAGGGCGGCATCGCGCTCGGCGCGCGGCTGCGCCAGCTGAACGTCCCCACCATCATCATCGAGAAAAATGCGCGCCCAGGCGACAGCTGGCGCAAGCGCTACAAGTCCCTGTGCCTGCACGACCCCGTCTGGTACGACCACATGCCCTACATCCCGTTTCCCGACAACTGGCCCGTCTTCACGCCAAAGGACAAGGTCGGCGACTGGCTGGAAATGTACACCAAGGTGATGGAGCTCAATTACTGGGGCTCGACTTCATGTGAGTCGGCCAGCTTCGACGAGAGCACGGGCGAGTGGACAGTGCAGGTGCTGCGCGATGGCCAGCCCGTCACCCTGAAACCGAAGCAGCTGGTGCTGGCCACGGGCATGTCGGGCAAGGCGAACATGCCGAAGTTCAAGGGCATGGACGTGTTCCAGGGCGAGCAGCAGCACTCGTCGCAGCATCCAGGGCCGGACGCCTATGTGGGCAAGAAAGTGGTCGTCATCGGCGCGAACAATTCCGCGCACGATATCTGCGCCGCCCTGTGGGAAGCGGGCGTGGACGTGACGATGGTGCAGCGCTCGTCGACGCACATCGTCAAGTCCGATTCCCTGATGGACCTGGCGCTGGGCGACCTGTACTCGGAACGGGCGCTGGCCGCCGGCATGACGACGGCCAAGGCCGACCTGACGTTCGCCTCGATTCCGTACAAGATCCTGGCCGACTTCCAGAAGCCCGTCTTCAAGGCCATCCGCGAACGCGACGCGGATTTTTACCAGCGCCTGGAAGAACGGGGCTTCATGCTGGACTTTGGCGATGACGATTCCGGCCTGTTCATGAAATACCTGCGCCGCGGTTCCGGCTACTACATCGACGTGGGCGCCTCGGAGCTGGTCGCCGACGGCAAGATCAAGCTGAAAAGCGGCGTCGGCGTGCAGGAGCTGAAAGCCCATTCCATCGTGCTGTCGGACGGCACGGAACTGCCGGCCGACCTGGTGGTGTACGCCACCGGCTACGGCTCCATGAATGGCTGGGCGGCGGACCTGATCTCGCCCGAGGTGGCGAACAAGGTGGGCAAGGTATGGGGCCTCGGTTCGGCCACGACGAAGGACCCTGGCCCGTGGGAGGGCGAACAACGTAATATGTGGAAACCCACGCAGCAGCAGGCGCTGTGGTTCCACGGCGGTAACCTGCACCAGTCGCGCCACTATTCCCAGTACCTGTCGCTGCAGCTGAAGGCGCGCATGGAAGGGTTGAACACGCCCGTGTATGGGCAGCAGGAGGTGCATCACCTGGCATGATCGTCTTGCATGCCGGCGCATGTCGGCTTATGTCGGATTACGCGCGGCTTTGCCGCGCTAATCCGACCTACTGTCGAAAAAGCGGTGGATTTTGGCCCGCCGCTTCTTGCGGCACCTGCAAAACCACGTAGGTCGGATTAGCGCGCAAGCGCGTAATCCGACACAATGTTGGCGCATACCGGATTACACACGAAAAAATGGCGGCGGACCGAAGTCCGCCGCCATTTTTACGTCATGCAGCCAACGATTACTGTTTGATGGCTTCGATGGCGAAAGTCAGGGTGACATCATCGCTGACAGCTGGCGCATATTTGCCGGCATTGAATTCCGAGCGCTTGATCTTGGCCGTGGCGTTGGCGCCGCAAGCGTCTTTCTTCAGCATCGGGTGCGGTGCGCAGGCGAACGAGGTGACGGTCAGGGTGACTGGCTTGGTCACGCCTTTCAGGGTCAGGTTGCCTTCAACGGAGGCCAGCTTGTCGCCGTCGAAATTGAACTTGGTCGATTTGTAGGTGGCGACAGGATACTTGGCCGTGTCGAGGAAGTCTTCGCCCTGGATGTGCGAGTTGAACAGGGTCGAACCCGTATCGACGGACTTGGTGTCGATCAGCACTTCGACGGCGCCCGTCTTGGCTGCGCGGTCCAGCGTGACCTTGCCGGTGGTGTTATTGAAACGGCTTTGCTGCGTCGAGAAGCCCATGTGGGTGTACTCGAAACGGGGGAAAGTGTGGCTGCCATCGATGACATAGACTTCTGGAGCGGCAAAAGCGGACAGCGAGAAGCCGGCGGCGGCGATAAAAGCGAGCAGTTTTTTCATAATGGATTCCTGTTAGGAGTGGAGGATGTCAAAACCGCAAGCAGCTACAGGCGGGAAACACTGCGGCTGATTGTCTGGCTTCAGTTGCAACAGATTATGCATGGCATGAAGATCGATGTAAAACGGAAAATATACCTAGTTAGCATCGAAAAAATCGATAATAAGAGCAATGATGTCCATGACAGCGTCTTCTGCTGCCGATTATTGTCTGCATTGCCAAAAATATCCAGCGTTATCAAATTCACAGATGAGAATGATTCTTGTTATTATTCTGTGCAATGGTTATCATCACGGCCCTGGCGCGTATGCAACGGGGCCTTGATTCATCCATAATAGAGCAGAATACAGCACAGAAAAAACATGACGGCCACCCGCCACACCCGCCACGATATGCGCATCTTGAACGCCCATCCCACCGCCTCCCCGCCCCGCAGCCAGGGCCTGACCGCCGGCGCCCTCGCCTGATGCGGGAGCCGCACGCCCAGCCGCCATTGCGCGAAGCGCACGGCGTGCGCCTGCGCCGCTGGGCCTGGACCGCCGCCGGCGCCCTGATGGTGCTGCTGGGGATCATCGGCGCCATGCTGCCCGTCATGCCGACGACGATTTTCCTGATCCTCGCCCTGGCCTGCTTCAGCCGCGCTTCGCCGCGCCTCGAGCACTGGCTGCTGCACCATCCCCGCTTCGGTCCGCCGCTGCGCCAGTGGCGCGAACACCGTGCCGTTTCGCGGCGCGGCAAGGCCATGGCTTGCCTGGGCATGGCCATCGGCTTTGTCGCCATGTGCCTGGGCCACCCGCCGTGGTGGGTCATCGCCATGGTGGGCGCCATGGAAATCGCCGTCCTCGTCTACCTGCTGCGGCGTCCCGAAGGCCCTGCCGCCAGCGGGGCAGAATCTGCCCGCGAAGAGAGTAATGGCGGGCAGTAAACCGCCCTGCCCGCCTCCAAAAAACGGCAAGTGAGCCGAACTGCACATAAAAGCACTGCGATGCATCCGCAGGGCGCGGCGAACTTTTCACCAAGATGCGGTGTCTTCGCGCCCCTCCACGTGATTAAATTCGGCAAGAACGCCGCTTTCCCGCTTTTTCAACCAACAAACACGCGCATAGACATTATTTGCATATTCAAAGCAAGATTCTGTCGTAGGAGTAATAACACGATCGGAGGTATACTACGCAACCGACGTAACAGGCTGGGCGATTTGGCCCCTGCAAGCGCGCCTGTCACGGTCCAATAAAAAAGGAAACACTGCATGACCACACCACACCGTACGCCGGTGATTCGCATCGATGGCGCGAACAAGACTTTTGCGCTACCCAAAGGCGAACAATTCCACGCGGTCAAATCGGTCACGCTGGAAGTCTATCCCGGTGATATTTTCGGCCTGATCGGCAAGAGCGGTGCCGGCAAATCGACCTTACTGCGCCTGATTAACCTGCTCGAGCGCCCTGACAGCGGCACCATTACCGTGGCCGGGCGCGAACTGACACGCCTGGGCAAGAGCGACTTGCGCGACGCGCGCCAGAATATCGGCATGATTTTCCAGCAGTTCAATCTGCTGCAAAACGCCAGCGTCTTCGACAACGTCGCCTTCCCCCTGAAAATCCATGGCACGACCAAGGGCGAGCAGATCGCCGCCAGGGTCGAGGAATGCCTGGCGCTCGTCGGCCTGTCCGACAAGCTGCACAGCTATCCGGCGCAATTGTCCGGCGGGCAGAAGCAGCGCGTGGCCATCGCCCGCGCGCTGGCCAGCCACCCCGACGTGCTGCTGTGCGACGAGCCGACGTCCGCGCTGGATGCGGAAACGACGCGCGCCCTGCTCGACACCCTGCGCGACATCAATGCGCGCCTGGGCGTGACCATCGTCATCGTCAGCCATGAGCTGTCGGTGCTGGGCGCCATCTGCAACCGCGTCGCCGTCGTGGAAAAAGGCGCCATCGCCGAACAATTCGATCTGAGCGACACGGCCACCCCGCGCAAGACGGCGCTGGGACGCGAGCTCGCTTATTACGGCACCGAGGCGTTTGAAGCCACCGCATGGAAGGATGCAACACATGTTTGAAGAATCGATCAATAACGTCATCAACCTGCTGCCGGAAATCTGGGTGGCGCTGGGCCAGACCATGACCATGCTGGGCATTGGCCTCACGGCCGCCATCCTGGTCGGCGGCCCGCTGGGCATCTTGCTGTTCCTCGTGTCGGAAGGCCAGTCGCTGGAAAACCGTCCGCTGTCGATGATCCTCGGCTGGCTGGTGAATACCGTGCGCAGCTTCCCGTTCATCATTCTGCTGGTCGCCCTGACGCCGTTTACACGCATCATCGCGGGCACCTCGATCGGCCCGCTGGCAGCTGCCGTGCCGCTGTCGTTTGCCGCCATCCCCTACCTGGCGCGCCTGGTGGAACAGAACCTGCGCGAAGTGCCGCGCGGCGTGATCGAAGCGGCGCACGCCATGGGCGCGTCGGAAATGCAGATCATCTTCCGCGTACTGCTGGTCGAAGCGCGTTCCGGCCTCGTGCTGGCGCTGACCGTGCTGTCGATCAGCTTCCTGTCGTATTCGGCCGTGGCCGGCGTGGTGGGCGGCGGCGGCATCGGCGACCTGGCCATCCGCTACGGCTACTACCGCTTCGAGACGGACATCATGGTCGCCACCGTGGCCATCCTGATCGTGCTGGTGCAAACCATCCAGTTCGCCGGCACGCGCATCGCCAAGCGCCTCGACAAACGTTAACTCATTTCAGTATTTCAGTACAAGGAAAAGCATGAACCACATTCGCCGTACCCTGCTCGTCGCAGCCACCAGCCTGGCCTTCACCACCGCCGCCCACGCCAAGGACCCGAAAGAACTCGTCATCGGCACCAGCTCCGGCCCGTATTCGGACCAGCTGAAGCTGGGCATCAAGCCTATCCTGGAAAAACAGGGCTACAAGGTCAAGATCGTGGAATTCAACGACTACGTGCAGCCGAACTACGCGCTGGCCGAAGGTTCGCTCGACGCCAACGTGTTCCAGCACATCGTGTATCTGACCAAGTTCGCCACCGATAACAAGCTGCCATTGAGCCCCTTGATCACCGTGCCGACCATGCCGATCGGCTTGTACGGCGGCAAGCAGAAAACGCTGGCCGACGTGAAGAACGGCGCCACCATCACCATGCCGAACGACCCGACCAACCAGGCGCGCGCGCTGGTGATGCTGGCCAAGATGGGCTGGATCAAACTGAAACCGAACGTCGACCCGCTGCGCGCGTCCGAACGCGACGTGCTGGAAAATCCGAAGAAGCTGAAACTGGTGCCGCTGGAAGCGGCGCAGCTGCCACGCTCGCTGGCGGACGCCGACTACGCTTTCGTCAACGGTAACTTCGCCCTGGCCGCCGGCATGAAGCTGACGTCGGCCCTCGCCGTGGAAAAGATCTCGGACAGCTACATCAACCTGGTTGCCATCCGCACGGCCGACAAGGCCAAGCCATGGGTCAAGGACCTGGAAGCGGCCTACCGCTCGCGCGCCTTCCTCGACGCGACGAACAAGTATTTGGCCGGCTACGAAAAGACGGACTACCAGCTGGCGCTGGAAAAAACGCTGAAAAAATAAAGCGGCACATGCCATGCAAAAAGACGGCCAGGTTCACACCTGGCCGTCTTTTTTATTGTCCG
The DNA here is from genome assembly GCF_001758715.1 of Janthinobacterium sp. HH104. Lineage (NCBI taxonomy): Bacteria > Pseudomonadati > Pseudomonadota > Betaproteobacteria > Burkholderiales > Oxalobacteraceae > Janthinobacterium > Janthinobacterium sp. HH104. The sequence goes on from NZ_LRIB01000052.1 coordinate 36,907, forward strand.
CGCCGCATGGGCGCAGCCGGTCACTGCTTAGAAGCGGTAGCCGACACCGACACCGATCAGGAGAGGATCGACCTTGACTTCGCTGGCCTTGGCGCCACCGATGAAGACGTCGCTGCGGATCTGCACTTTCTTGATATCGAAGTTCAGGGACCAGTTTTTATCCAGTTTGTAGTCGACACCGGCTTGCAGCGAGTAGCCCCAGCTGTCGTGCTCCAGGCGGCCGGCGCCGTTCAGCAATTTCACGTCGGAGATATTCGTGTAGTTGATGCCGGCACCCACGTAAGGGCTGAACTGTTTTTCAGGCATGAAGTGGTATTGCAGCGACAGGGTCGGCGGCAAATGCTTGAAGGTACCGATATTGTTGCCATCGAGCTTGACGTCATGCTTTTGCGGGTAAGTCAGGATCAGCTCGGCAGCGATATTCGGGGTGAAGAAGTACGAAATATCGATTTCAGGAATCGTCTTGCTGCTGACCGTCAAACGGTCGGATGCGCCGACGCCACCAACAGGAGCAGATTTATCGGCCGGATCGAGGTGCACGGCGCGCGCACGGACCAGCCATGGGCCTTCCTGTGCCATTGCGTTGCTGGCGAATGCGCCGATGGCGGCCAGGACGATTGCTGCTGCAGTTGCGGACTTTTTCATTCTAGTTCCCTCTTTTTGTCGTTAAGTAACGCTGCGAAGTCTAAGATTGCAGTGCAACAAAAACTTTGATCCACATCAAATAGTGCTAGATGGCATCACTAGAGGGATTTTTTCCTTTACCCAGGTCAAGAAAATGCCGCAGCGCGTCAATTCGCCTCGGCAAACACGCTGGCGACCCACTCGGCAAACGCGCGTACGCGTGGCGACAATTGCCGGTGATGGGGATACAGCACGGACACGGGCAGCGGGTCGGGACGCAAGTCCCGCAGCACTTCCACCAGCTCGCCCGCAGCTAGCGCCGATTCAAGGTGATACCGGGGCGCCTGGATCAGGCCCATGCCCGCGCGGCAGCAGGCGTGGTACGCGTCCGCATTGTTGACGGACACCGTGCCCGGCAAGGCCACGCTGTGCCGCTGCCCATCCACCTTGAAATCGAAGGGCCAGACCTTGCCCGTTTGGGCGGAAAAGAAATTGACGGCGCGGTGGCCCGCCAGTTGCGCCAGATTTTCCGGCGTGCCGTGCGCGGCCAGGTAGGCGGGACTGGCGCATGTCACTTGTTCGAGCAGCGCCACCCGGCGCGCCACCATCGACGAGTCGCCCAGTTCGCCCACGCGCAGCACGCAGTCGACGCCTTCGCGCACCAGGTCGACGAGGCGGTCGCCCATGCCGATTTCCAGTTCGATCAAGGGATAGCGGGCGCAGAACTGGTCCAGCACGGGCATGACGAAATGCATGGCCAGGGTCGCGTGCAAGTCGATGCGCAGTTTGCCGGCCGGCTGCTGCGCCGCCGAACTGAACACGGATTCCGTCTCTTCCAGGTCCGCCAGCAGGCGCACGCAGCGCTGGTAATACGCTTCGCCATCGGGCGTGGGCGTGACTTGCCGCGTGGTTCGCTGCAGCAGGCGCACGCGCAGCCGCGCTTCGAGCTGCTTGATCGCATGCGTGACCGTCGCTTTCGGGTAGCCGAGGTCATGCGCCGCCTGCGTGAAACTGCGTAACTCGACGATGCGCGTAAAGATCCGCATCGCATCAAATCGGTCCATGCCGTGCTCCATTGTTATTCCCTGGTGCACAGTGTAGCGATTCAACGGGTATTTTCCGATTCTTCATGATAACTGCCGGCACAAGTTGCCCGCCACGCAATCTCCACTTGCGCCGATGTCACTGGATTGCCGCCTGCCCGCACGGCATACTATTTCCGGTTCGCACGATACAAATGAGAATAGTAATGATTATCATTTGCGATATAATGAATGACCTCGCTAGGCGACTACAAAAAGGAATGGGAGACATGGATATATTGAGGGAACTGCGTGAATCGGGATTGAAAGTCACCATCCCCCGCTTGCGGATTCTGCAGCTGTTTCAAGAAGGCACGATCAAGCACCTGAGTGCGGACGATGTCTACAAACTCTTGCTGGCCGAAAAAATCGACGTGGGCCTGGCCACGATCTACCGCGTGCTGATGCAGTTTGCCGAAGCTGGCATTCTGTTTCGCCGCCACTTCGAATCGGGCCACGCCGTCTTCGAATTGAACGAAGGCCAGCACCACGACCACCTGGTCTGCACCGGTTGCGGCAAGGTCGATGAATTCGTCGATGAAGGCATCGAGCTGCGCCAGAACGAAATCGCCGCCGAACGGGGCTTCGTGCTGCACGAGCACGCGCTGTCGCTGTACGGCACCTGCGCCGAGTGCACGGCGAAGAAAGTCCCGCCGCGCAAAGCGTCCTGAGGCAGCGCGCAAGCTAGCGCCTGGCAAGCCAGCTGCGCTACACTGCGTACGCCGCAGCTCGATAAAAGGACAAGGACAAGCATGTACATCGGAGAAATCGCCCGCCTGGCGGGCACCTCGCCCAAGGCCTTGCGCCACTATGAAGCGCTGGGCTTGCTGGGGGACGTGCGCCGCTCGGGCGCCTATCGCGTCTACACGCAGCAAGACCTGGCGCAAGTGAAGCTGATACGCCAGGCGCAGGTCCTGGGCTTCCGCCTGGCCGAACTGCTGCCCGTCCTGGCCGGCGACGACACGGACTGGGCCGCCCTGTCGCAGCACATCGCCGCCAAGCGCGCGCAGGTGCGGCAGGATATCGCCCGCCTGCGCCAGCTCGACGCGCAATTGGCCGACATCGACACGGAAATCGGCGACTGCCTGGCACGCCAGCGTCTGCAAGAGGCCGCTTGACTCTGCCACTAGGGGCAGGCTTTAGCATGCAAGCTCTTCTTTAACGGACAGCCTGCATCATGACCAAGACGACACCCAAGCGCATTTTGATACTCCTCGGCCACCCGTCCAGCGACAGCTTTTGCGCCGCCCTGGCCGATGCCTACGCCGCCACGGCCCGCAGCGAAGGCCATACCGTGCGCGAGCTGCGCCTAGGCCAGCTCGATTTCGACCCCATCCTGCACGAAGGCTACCGCCAGGTGCAGCCGCTGGAAGCGGACTTGCTGGCCGCGCAGGAAGCCATCAGCTGGGCCGAGCATCTGGTGTTCGCCTACCCGATCTGGTGGGGCGGCGCGCCGGCCCTGCTGAAGGGCTTTGTCGACCGCGTCTTCCTGCCCGGCTACGCCTTCAAATATCGCCCGGGCAAGGCATTCCCGGCGCAGCTGCTGTTGGGCCGCACGGCCCAGCTCCTGGTGACGATGGATACGCCACCCTGGTATTTCCGCTGGGTCTACCACATGCCCGGCATCCACCAGCTGCGCAAGACGACGCTGGAATTTTGCGGCATCAAGCCCGTCAAGGTGGCCAGCTTCGGTCCCATTTTGAACTCCACCGAGCCGCAGCGCGCGCGCTGGCTGGAACAGGCGCAGGCGCTGGCCCGGCGCCTGTAGGTTGCTTGCCATGCAGCCATCTTGCATACGGTTTTGACAAGCTGGTAATCAAGCCGTCATATTCAAAGGCTACCATGATGATATTGCCTGTTTGTCAGTCGCCTTGCTCTCGCGACAACAAGGGTCCGACCGTCATCTAAAGGTAGCCGCTGTGGAGTTCAACGCTTCTCGATTGCATCTTCCCCGTTATCGCACGTCCGTGGCGTCCGACCTGTGCATCGCCACGGAATCCGTGCAGGCCGACGCCAGCAATTTCGCCGTGCTGGAACTGTTCACGGAACGGCGCGACATGATGAGCCTGCCCGTCACGGAACAGCACAAGCCCATCGGCTTGATCAGCCGCAACATCTTCATGTCGCAGATGTCCAAGCCCTTCTATCACGAGGTGTACGGCAAGAAGAGCTGCATCGCCTTCATGGACAAGGAACCGCTGATCGTCGACGGCGCCATGAGCATCGAAGACCTCACCTTCCGCGCCGTGGAAGCGGGCGAGAAGGCGCTGGCCGACGGCTTCATCATCACCGAAGATGGCGCGCTGGCCGGCGTGGGCTTCGGCTTGCAGCTGATGAACGTGGTCGCCACCATGCAGGCGGAAAAGAACCGGCAGATCATGCACAGCATCGATTACGCCAGCGTGATCCAGCGCGCCCTGCTGCGCACCTCCGATGCGGAACTGCGCGCCACCCTGCCCGACGCGCACCTGGAATGGCAGCCGCGCGACGTCGTCGGCGGCGACTTCTACTTTTTCGAACGCCACGCGGGCGGCTGGTTCGCCGCCATCGCCGACTGCACGGGCCACGGCGTACCGGGTGCCTTCATGACCTTGATCGCCTCGTCTGCCCTGAGCCAGGCCCTGCGCGAACTGGGACCGCACGATCCGGCCGCCCTGATCGGCGCCGTCAGCCGTGCCATCAAGACCTTGCTGGGCCAGGATGGCGCCAGCACCGGCCACCACGCCGGCTCGAACGACGGCATGGATTGTGCCTTCCTGTGCTACGACACGGCCAGCGCCAGCCTGCGTTTCGCGGGGGCGAAACTGGCGCTGCACGTGGTCGCGCCCGGCGAGGACAGCGTGCGCGCCATCGACGGCGCGCGCATGGGCGTGGGCTATGTCGACACGCCGGCCGGCTACTGCTGGCACAACGAGACGCTGACCATACCCGCCGGCAGCCTGCTGTTACTCACCACCGACGGCTTGCTCGACCAGATCGGCGGCGCGCGCGACATCGCCTACGGCAAGCGGCGCATGCGCGAGCAGTTGCTGGCGCGGCGCGACGCTCCCGCCGGCGACGTGGCGGCGGCCCTGCTGCAGGACAGCGCCGCCTGGCAGGGAGCGCAGCCGCGCCGCGACGACCTGACCTTTTTCTGTTTCCGCCTGTAGTTTTGGCGCCATCGAGCCACCTTATCAACAAGAAACCGGGTCACCGGCTAGCCAGGAGCACGGACGTGCTGTACGAAGAATTCAACGAGTTTTGGGATGTGGCACGCAAGCGCAACATCATCTTTTTTTACGTGGGCTATTTCTCGCAGCACGTGGTGAACGCCATTTCCGAAACCATCAAGGCGCGCCTCGACACCGCCGGCGCGGCCGGGCCCACGCGGCGGCGCATCTTTTCCTCGTTCATCGAGATGTCGCAAAACATCATGCACTATTCCGCGGACAGCCTGACGCCCGATGCGCAGCTGGACCAGCAGATGCGGCGCGGCTCGTTTTGCATCGGCACGCGCGGCGACAGCTTTTTTCTGCTGTGCGCCAATCCCGTCTCGACGGACAACGTGGCGCAGATCCGCGCCCGCCTGGAGCCGCTGCACACCATGACGATGGAGGAAATCCGCCTGGCCTATAAAAAGGCCCTGCGCGAGGAAGCGCCGGCCGACAGCAAGGGCGCGGGCCTGGGTTTTCTCACCATGGCGCGCGACGCCAGCGAGCCGCTGGAATTCGAATTCGTCCAGGATCCCCAGGAACCTGGCCACACCATCTTCTGCATCAAAGCCATCATTTGAAAGAGCCGACTCAGGAAAGCATATGCAATTACCGTCACCACTGTTCATCGCCGCGACCCCGAGTTCGCCCGAAATCGACTTCCGTTTCGAGCAGCACACCCTGTCGATCAAGGGCGAGTCGTATCCGGAAAACGCGGCCGCCTTCTATGGCCCGCTGATCGCCGCCGTGCGCGCCTACCTGGAAGGCTGCCGCGAAGCGGCCATCACCGTCAACGTCTCGCTGGCCTACTTCAACAGCTCGAGCACGAAGATGCTGTTTACCCTGTTCGACACCCTGAACCAGGCGGCCGTCGATGGCAACCAGGTACGTCTGAACTGGTACCACGACGAGGACGACGACACCATCCTGGAATTCGGCGAGGAGCTGCAGCAGGACTTCACGGCGCTGGACTTCCACGACCATCCCGTGCAGGGCAGCTAGGGCATGCGCGCCGCCCTCTCCGAGTCCGGCCTGGAGCCCGACCTGTTCACCGTGGAAGCGGCGGCGCTGGCTGCCGCGCGCCGCATGCACGCCGACGCCAATGCCTCGGGCGCGGAACAGCGGCGCGTGCTCGGTGAACTGATCGTCCACTACGAGCGGCTGATGCGCGAAACGCGGCGCCTGATCGGCCGCAGCGACCGCGCCGAGCGCGACATGCATCTGCTGAACCGCCAATTGCAGACCCTGGCCGGCCAGCTCGAATACCGTGCCACGCACGACCCGCTGACGGGCGCCCTGAACCGCGGCGCCGTCATCGACCACGCGTCGCGCTGCCTGGCGCAGGGCGACATGGCGCTGATCGTGCTCGATATCGACCTGTTCAAGCAGGTCAACGACGACTTCGGCCACCCGGCCGGCGACGGCGTGATCCAGGCCGTGGTCGACTGCCTGAAGGGGCTATTGGGACAGGAAACGGCCATCGGCCGGGTCGGCGGCGAAGAGTTTTCCGTTGTCTGGCCCACCTCCTCGCGCGACGACGCGGCGCAAGTGGCGCAGCGCATCTGCGAGACGGTCGGCCGCCAGCGCCATGCGGCGCCCATCACGCGCGCCATCACCGTCAGCGTGGGCCTGAGCTGGAACCGTGCCGGCACGCCGTTCGAGACGGCCTACAGCCATGCGGACCAGGCCCTGTACCAGGCCAAGCGCGAAGGACGCAACTGCGTGCGCCAATGGCTGGAGAGCTAAATCAGTGCACTGAATCAGCGCAGCTGTTCGCGCGCCATGCTGCCGTCGCGGCGCATGGCGGCCGCCGCGCGCTGCATGGCCGCCACCTGCGCATCGGGCAATTGCTTGTTGCAGGCGAGGTAAGTCTGCACGCGGTTGAAGGTCAGCAGCGGCACCACCTTGCCCTCCCACTCCTTGCCGACGAAAGGCTTGCTGCCCACCGCCATGCCGACGGCCCACAGGTCGATACGCCCCAGCAGCAGCTTTTGCGGATTGAGCCACTCCTGCGTCACGGGCGCCACGCTCATGCCGCGCTGGCGCAGGTAATCGTCGCGCGCGTCGCCGAGCACCGTGCCGATCACCAGGCCGCGCGCATCGGCCAGCGTGCGCAAGGTGAGGTGCCGCTCGGCCAGGCCATACAGTATCCATTCCGCTTCGTTGAGGGGACCGATCCAGCGAAATTGCGCTTCGCGTTCCTGCGTGCGGCTGGTGGAAAAGATGCAGGTGTCGGCTTCGCGCAGCGCCTGCGCATACGCGCGCTTCCACGGCAGCAATTCGATGCTGTAGGCGATACCGGCGCGCGCCATGATGCCACGCACCTTGAGCGTTTCACGCCCCACGACGACATTGCCTTCCATCATGCTCGATGGCGGCAAATGCTCGCCGACGATGCGCAGGCCGGCCGCCGCGGCCAGCGCCGGCATCAGCAGCGCCGCTGCCAGCAGCCGTGCCATGCTTGCTTGTTTCATGCTTGCTTTCTTCTGCTACAGGGGATTCAAGCCGATGTTACCATCGGCCCGCACTGGCATCGCCGCATATGGGCAATTCAATCAACTATTTTCGGCAGCGTGGCAACAAGCCAACGCCAGCAGAACGCCATGCGGGAGGGGATGGGAGGAAAAGTAACTGGCGGAAAACAGTAGGAGTCGAACCTACGGAAGAACGTCTGACGCCCTCCACCGGGTTTGAAGCCCGGCCACATCACCGGATGAGTGTGCTTTCCGCGGTGCCTGAGCTAGCTGTTGGGCGAGGCTGCCGTATAGGACCACAGCGCTTGCGGGCGCAATAGATGCCCATTACCAACACGGCGAGTATAACCGACGCGGTCAAAGAATTCCAGGACCTGGATCGCCCGCTTGCGGCCCAGGCCGCTGGCGTCGCGGAAGGCGGCCGCGCCCACGGCGCCCGCACCGGGCGCCAGACTCTCGTCGGTCTCCGCTTTTTCGGTCAGGGTGCGTACCAGTTGCGCCAGCTCGGCCAGCGCCGCCTGGTGATAAAACAGGTCGTGCACGACCTGGCTGATCTGGCCTGCCTTGGCAAGTTTGCGCAACAGCCTGCGCGTCTCGTCCTCGGCCAGACCGAAGCTGCGCGCCAGGTCGCGCGTCCATGGCGGATCGGCTCGCCCCTGCTCCAGCGCGGCCAGCAAGGGTTCGGCCACCGATTGTTCCTGCGGCGTCAGTTCCACGCTGTGCGTCGGCAGGTGCAGGCTGGCACCGCGCGCCAGGAGATCGCCGCGCGCCAGCAAGCCTTCGACCAGATGGCTCCACAAGGCGTCCTCCATCTCCGCGTCGACGATGCGTTTCAGCCGCCACAGTTCCGGCCCCGCCTCGTCGGGTGCGCGCGCGTGGAAATTTTCCAGTGCGGCCAGCACCCGCTCTTGCAGCGCCAGCAACGCCGGCGGCGCCACCAGCAAGGCGTCGCCGCCGCGCAGGGCGATGCGCCGCGTGTCAGGCGGCAGCGCGATGGCCGCCGCCGGCAGCAGGGACAGGCGCACGAGCAGCGACTCGCGCAGCCCCAGCGGGCTTTGCGCCAGCAGGGCCGCATAGTCGCCGTGCGCGATGAAGGCGGCCAGGGCATCGAGCCATGCCAGCCTGGCCGGGCTGCGCCGCTTGCGCGCGGGGCCGAACGGGTCGAGCACCATGCCGCCGCCCACCGTCTGCGTGGCTTGCGCGTTGCGCACGACGAAGCGGTCGCCCGGCACGCCGTGCATGGGCGACTCGAACACCAGCTGTACTCTTCCCGTCTGCCCCGGCGACAGGGTCTCGCCATCAAGCATCACGGCGCGCGCCAGCTGGTGCGCCGCGCCCAAGTGCACGTGCAGCGGCGACCAGGCTTTCAGCTGCACGCCGGCGTCGGGCAAGAGCGTCAGTTCCACGTCGAGGCGCTCGGAGCACTGCGCCAGCTCGGGCGCGACGATCCAGTTGCCCCGCTCGATGCGCTCGCGGTCGATGCCGGCCAGGTTCAGCGCCAGGCGCTGACCCGCCATGCCCGTCTCGGCCGCGCGGTTCTGCGCATGGATGCTGCGCACGCGCGCTTGTGCGCCACCAGGCGCCAGCTGCAGCATGTCGCCCACCTGGGCGCGGCCCGCCAGCGCCGTGCCGGTAACGATCGTGCCCTGGCCCGACAAGGTGAACACGCGGTCCACGCCCAGGCGGAACAAACGCTGTTCATCGCGTGGCAGCAGGCCGCGCGCCACCTGCGTCAGGTGCGCCAGCAAGGCGGCCACGCCGGCATCGTCGTCGCGATGGGCGGCAGTGGGAAAGATCGGACTGCCCGCCAGCGGCGTGCCGGCCAGCAGCGCCTCGATGTCGGCCTCCACCTGCGCCACGCGGGCGCCATCGGCGCGGTCGATCTTGGTCAGCGCCACGGCGCCGCGCGTCACACCGAGCAGCTGCAAGATGGCCAGGTGCTCGTGTGTCTGCGGCATGACGCCATCGTCGGCCGCCACCACGAGCAGGGCGAAGTCGATGCCCGTCACGCCGGAAGCCATGGTGCGGATGAATTTTTCGTGGCCCGGCACGTCGATCACGCCCAGCACCGTGCCGTCCGCCAAGGGCAGATAGGCGTAGCCCAGTTCAATCGAAATGCCGCGCGCCTGTTCTTCCTTCAGGCGGTCCGTGTGCACGCCCGTCAGCGCGCGCGTGAGGGTGGTCTTGCCATGGTCGATATGGCCTGCGGTGCCGACGATCATGCGGACAACTCGGCGAGTTGCGCGGTGAAGGCCGTCTCGTGCGCCGCTTCCAGGCAGCGCAGGTCCAGCCAAAGAGTGTCCTGGCCGATGCGCCCGATCACGGGGCACGGCAAGGCGCGCAAACGCTGTTCCAGCACGCCCAGGGGATTGCTCAGGCGCGAACCGGGCGCGCTGCGGATGCACAAGCCAAAGCTGGGCAGCTGGTCGACGGGCAAGGCGCCGCTGCCGATCTGGCTTTTCATGGCTTCGGCGGTGACCACATAGTCGGCACCGAGTACGCTTTGCAGCAGCGGCAGCACGGTTTCCGCCTGCGTGCGCATAGCGGCGGCGGGACGCGTCAGCAAACGCAAGGTGGTCAGCCGTTCGGCCAGCAAGTCCGGCGCGCGGTACAGCTGCAGCACGGGGGCCAGTGCGGCCAGGGTCAGCTTGCCGACGCGCAGTGCCCTTTTCAATGGGTTGCGCTTGATCTTCGCGATCAAGTCTGCCCGCCCGACGATGACGCCGCACTGCGGGCCACCCAGCAATTTGTCGCCGCTGAAGGTCACCAGGTCGGCGCCCGCTGCTATCGTTTCGCGCACCGTCGTTTCATGCGGCAAGCCATACTGCGCCAGGTCGACCAGGGTGCCGCTGCCCAGATCCACGGCCGTCGGCACGCCGTGTTTGAATGCCAGCGGCACCAGTTCGTCGAGCTCCACGCTTTTCGTGAAACCGGTAATCGCGTAATTGCTGCAATGGACCTTCATCAAGAGGGCCGTGTTCTCGTTCACGCCATGCGCGTAATCGGCCAGGTGCGTGCGGTTGGTGCTGCCCACTTCGCGCAGCACGGCGCCCGCGCGCGTCATGACGTCGGGGATGCGGAAAGCGCCGCCGATTTCCACCAGCTCGCCGCGCGAGACGACGACCTCCTTGTTCTGCGCGAGGGTATTGAGCATCAGCAGCACGGCGGCCGCGTTGTTGTTGACGATGGTGGCCGCTTCGGCCCCCGTCAATTCGCGCAGCAATTCCTCGACCAGGTCGTCGCGGTCGCCCCGCTTGCCCGTTTCCAGATCGAATTCCAGGTTCATCGGCCACTGCAGCGCTTCCACCACGGCTTGCACGGCCGTATCGGGCAGCAGTGCGCGGCCCAGGTTCGTGTGCAACACGGTGCCCGTCAGGTTGAAGATGGCGCGCAGCTGCGGGCGCGCTTGCGCTTGCAGCCGTTCGTCCATTTGCGCGGCGATGGCGGCGATCGATGCGCCCTCTTCGCACACTGCACCGGCCAGCATGGCCGTGCGCAGTTCGGCCAGCACGGCGCGCGCGCAGGCCAGGGTCTGCACGCGGCCATAGTGTGCTATCAGAGCCAGGCAAGCCGCGTCGCCCAAGATGCGGTCCACCGACGGCAGGCGCACGGTTTGCCCCGTCGTCATGACGGCTGATCCGAGCTTTTACCCAGCCACAGCAGCGGATTGCCGCTGGCGCGCTGGTAGCCCGCTTCGCCCACCAGCAGGTCGAGCATCAGGCTGGCCAGGTCGTCGGCCAGCGGCTCGACGTTGTAATCGTGTTCCTGGTTGAAGACCTTGCGGTAGGTGTGGCAGTCGTCGCAGGTTTCCGCGCGCGCCACCTTCTTCGGGTCGTTCGCCTTGTTGGGCAGCTTGTCGTCCTTGGCCGTCACGGGGTCGAACGGCTTTGCATCGGCCGCGTCCAGGCCCTGGTAGGCGATCTTGCCATTCTGTTCGCAGGTCGAGCACTTGACGCGCACCATATGCCATTCGCTTTCGCAAATGCCGCAGTGCAGATAGCGGTAGCCCTGCGACTGGCCGCCGATGCGGATCACGCTGGCGACCGGGTGCGAACCGCAGACGGGGCACAAAGTGCCCGTTTCCAGATCCGGCACGCGCGCAGCGCGCAATTCGCTGGCCGACACCGACCACAGAATTTGCAGGGCGGCCGCGACGAACGGCGCATGCATGGGATTGAGGTTGTCGCCGTTTTCATCAAGCACGGCATCGGCGCAGGCGTCCAGCGCTGGCGCATCGAGCGCGCGCAGCTGGGCCAGCACCTGCGTCAGGCCGCCGGACAATGCCGGCTGGCTTGCCGCCGTGGCGGCCAGTTCATCGAGCAGGCTGGCGAAAATGTCGCGCCAGACGGGCGGACGGGCGCCGCTGACGGGCAGCACCGGCATGCGGTGCTGGATGGCGCGTCGCAGCGCGTCGGGGTCGGCGGCAGGCACGGCGCCGGGCGCCAGTTTTCCCACCACGGCCGATTGCGCGTCGGCCAGCGCGGCCATCAGCACCAGGTAGCCCTGCATGCCCGCGTCGACGGGGATGCCCTTGATGTTACCTTGCGCCAGTTCGCGCAGGCGCAGGGCGCGCGCCGTAAACAGGCTGCCAGGCTGCGGCAGCAGCAGGCGCGGAATCGCGTTATGGTCCAGGCCTTCGATTTCGCCTGGCTGGAGTATGCGTTGTACCAATGGAGTTTTCCCATCAAAAAAGGCACAGCACGGCAAGCGGGTGTGACCATGCTGTCAAAGTATTTTAATCGATACAGTCATCGCAAGCCTCAAAGTAAAACAGGGGTCAGACCCGACGGGTCTGACCCCAGCTTTTGCACTTGGGGCAAAACGTACCCTAACTGCCTACTTTCTCGTATTGCGGATCACCGATTCAAACCACTTCGGATGGTGCTTGCGCGCCCAGCCGTAGGTGACGGTGCCGCGCACCATGGCGCCGATCGAGCCCTTGACCCACAGGGCCGCGTAGATGTGCACGATGATGGCGCAGATGATGGCGAACGCGCAACCGGCATGCAGCAAGGCGGCAAAGCGCACCACGTCGATCGGGAAATAGAACGCAAAATACGCGCGCCAGATCACGATGCCCGACAACAGCAAGCCGATCATGCTGGCCAGCAGCACGAAGAACAGGATCTTCTGGCCGGCATTGTATTTGCCGATCTTCGGAAGCTTGTCTTCGCGGTTGTTGAGCACGTCGTCCATCTGCTTCAGCCACTGCTTGTCGCCGTCCTCGAACTTGTTGTGGTGCCAGAAGCGCACCACGAGGATCGCGAACGAAACGAACATCACCAGGCCGGCGAACGGATGCAGAATGCGCGTCCATTGCCCGCCGCCGAACAGATTCGCCAGCCACGCCATCGACGGATGGAACATGGCCAGCCCGGACAGGGCCAGCATGACGAAGGTGATGGCCGTGACCCAGTGATTCGTGCGCTCGTTCGGGTTGTAGCGTTCGATCAAGGGATTGCCATCCTTGTCGCGCAGCTTGCCATCGTGAAGTTCACTATGCTTCATGCTGTTCCTCCCGGATGCGCCTGGCCTCTTCCAGCGCTTCGTGCTCTTCGTCCTTGCTCACTTCGTTCGGACCGACACGCGTGTAATGGAACAGGCCTGCCAGGGCCGTGGCGGCCATGCCGGCCACCGCCAGCGGCTTGGACCAGCCCTTCCAGAAGCCCACCATCGGGCTGATGCGCGGGCGTTCCGGCAAGTTCGAATACAGCTTCGGCTTGTCGGCATGGTGCAGCACGTACATCACGTGCGTGCCGCCCACGCCCAGCGGATCGTACAGGCCCGCGTTTTCGAAACCGCGCGACTTCAGGTCGACGATGCGTTCTTCCGCATGCACCTTCATGTCTTCCTTGGTGCCGAACACGATGGCGCCCGTCGGACACGTTTTCACGCAGGCCGGTTCCTGGCCCACGGCCACGCGGTCCGAGCACAAGGTGCACTTGTAGGCGCGGTCGTCCTTTTTCGAAATGCGGGGCACGTCGAAAGGACAGCCGGCCACGCAGTAGCCGCAGCCGATGCAGTTTTCCTGGTGGAAGTCCACGATGCCGTTCGTGTACTGCACGATGGCGCCCGGCGCCGGACAGGCCTTCAGGCAGCCCGGGTCCTCGCAGTGCATGCAGCCGTCCTTGCGGATCAGCCACTCGAGGTTGCCGTCATTGTTTTCGTGTTCGGCAAAACGCATCACCGTCCACGATTGCGGCGTCAGGTCCGTCGGATTGTCATAGGTGCCATGGTTTTCGCCGACTTCGTCACGCAAGTCGTTCCATTCCATGCACGCCGTCTGGCAAGCCTTGCAGCCGATGCATTTCGACACATCGATCAGCTTGGCCACGGTGCCCGTCACCGGGCTGCGTGCTTGCGGCGGGGTCACCGTGGTAGCCGACAGGCGCCGGATATCTAAGGATTGCAGTGCCATTATTGAGCTCCCATCATGCTTTTTCCACCTTCACGAGGAAGGACTTGAATTCCGGCGTTTGCGAATTCGCATCCCCCACGCCCGGCGTCAGGGTATTGATCAGATACCCCGGCTTGGCCACACCCGTAAAGCCCCAGTGCAGCGGCAGGCCCACGGTATGCACCGGCTTGCCTTCGATCATCAAAGCCTTGATGCGCTTGGTGACGACGGCCTTGGCGATGATGTGGCCCCGCTTGGAACTGACGCGCACTTCACCGCCGGCAACGACACCGATGCTTTTCGCCAGCTCTTCGCCGATTTCAACGAATTGCTGCGGCTGGATGATGGCATTCAGGCGTGCATGCTTGGTCCAGTAATGGAAATGCTCGGTCAGGCGGTAGCTGGTGGCCACATGCGGATATTCCTCATGCGTGCCGAACATTTTCCGGTCATCGGCGAACACGCGCGCGGCCGGATTGCTGGTCGCTTGCGGGTTTTTCGGATGCATGGGGTTGTAGCCGAGCGGATTTTCGAACGGCTCGTAATGCTCGGGGAACGGACCTTCGGCCATGGCGCCACGCGCAAAGAAACGCGCCACACCCTCGCCCAGCATGATGAACGGACCCATGCCATTTTCCGGCGGTTCATCGACCTTGAAGTCGGGAATATCGGCCCCGCTCCAGTTCGTGCCATTCCACTCGATGAGTTTACGGGTCGGGTCGAAAGGCTTGCCCTTCAAGTCGCACGAAGCGCGGTTGTACAGCACGCGGCGGTTCGCCGGCCACGCCCAGGCCCAGCCCAACGTCTGGCCGATGCCGGTCGGGTCGCTATTGTCGCGCCGTCCCATCTGGTTGCCCGCCTGCGTCCAGCTGCCGGCGAAGATCCAGCAACCGCTGGTGGTCGTGCCATCGTCGCGCAATTGCGCAAACGAGGCCAGCTGCTCCCCCTTCTTCACCAGCAGCTTGGTCGGATCCTTGGGATCGTACAAGTCGGCCAGCGCCTTGCCGTTGAATTCGCGGGCGATTTCTTCCGGCTGCGGGTTATGCGGCTGCGCATAATTCCACGTCAGGTTGACGATAGGATCGGGGAACTTGCCGCCCTCTTTCTGATACATGCTGCGCATGCGCAGGAACAGGCCCGACATGATCTCGAGGTCGCTGCGCGCCTGGCCCGGCGGTTCGGCCGCCTGCCAGTGCCACTGCAAGACGCGCGAGGAACTCACGAGCGAACCGCGTTCCTCGGCGAAGCAGCTGGTCGGCAGGCGGAACACTTCCGTCATGATCTTGGTCGGATCGACTTCGTGGTACTGCCCGTGCGCCTTCCAGAATTCGCCCGTTTCCACGGCCAGCGGATCCATGATGACGAGGAACTTCAGCTTCGACAGCGCTTCCGTGACCTTCTGCTTGTTCGGCGCGGACGCCAGCACATTGAAGCCCTGGCAGATATAGCCCGTCATCTTGCCTTGATGCATGTTCTCGATCGCTTGCATCAAGTCATACGGCTTGTCGAGCTTTGGCAGGTAGTCGAAGGCGTAGTTATTGTCCGCCGTGGCAAAGTCGCCCCACCACGTCTTCATGAAGCTGACGTGGAATTTGCGGTAATTGCTCCAGTAGCTGAGCTGGTTAGGCCGCAGCGGCTTGGTGGCGCGCGCGGCGATATAGCCATCGAAATCCTGCTCGGACTCGTTCGGCAAGGTCATGTAACCCGGCAACAGGTTCGACATCAGGCCCAGATCAGTCAGACCCTGGATATTCGAGTGGCCGCGCAAGGCGTTCATGCCGCCGCCGGCGATGCCCATATTGCCCAGCAACAGCTGCACCATGGCGCCCGTGCGGATGGTTTGCGCACCCGTCGAGTGATGCGTCCAGCCCAGCGCGTACAGGATGGTACCGGCGCGTCCCGGCACGGCGGTTGAAGCCAGGGCTTCCGCCACCTTGTGGAACTTGTCGGCCGACACGCCGCACGTACGTTCGACCATCTCGGTCGTGTAGCGTGCGTAGTGCTTCTTCATCATCTGGTAGACGCAGCGCGGATGCTCCAGGGTCGGGTCGACCTTGGCATAGCCGTCTTCGCCGATCTCGTAATCCCAGGTGGCCTTGTCGGTGTACTTGCCTTTTTCCTTGTCGAAACCCGAGAACAGGCCGTCCTCGAACGCATAGTCTTCGCGCACGATGAAGGGCATGTCCGTGTAGTTGCGCACGTACTCATGCTGGATCTTGTCGTTCGTCAGCAGATAATTGATGATCGCGCCGAGGAAGACGATGTCCGTGCCGGTACGCGTGGCGCAGTAGTAATCTGCCACGGATGCGGTACGGGTAAAACGCGGATCGACAACGATCA
Organism: Janthinobacterium sp. HH104; assembly: GCF_001758715.1. Lineage (NCBI taxonomy): Bacteria > Pseudomonadati > Pseudomonadota > Betaproteobacteria > Burkholderiales > Oxalobacteraceae > Janthinobacterium > Janthinobacterium sp. HH104. Next base: position 53,015 of record NZ_LRIB01000052.1, read on the forward strand.
GCTTGGCCTTGTTATGCGCCTTCGCTTCCGTTACCCATTTGAATCCGCAAGGATGTGCTTCTGCTGCATTGCCGCCCATGACCAGGATCACGTCGGCATTCTTGATATCGACCCAATGATTCGTCATCGCGCCACGGCCAAACGTCGGGGCAAGACCTGCCACCGTCGGTCCGTGTCATACACGCGCCTGATTATCAAAGGTCAGCATCCCCATGCTGCGCACTGTCTTGTGGGTCAGATACCCGACCTCGTTGCTGCCGGCGGACGCGGCAAGCATGCCGGTGGAGAGCCAGCGGTTGACGGTCTTGCCGTCGGCATTCTTTTCGATCAGGTTGGCGTCACGGTCATCCTTCATCAGGCGCGCGATCTTGTCGAGCGCCACATCCCAGGAGATCGGTTGCCATTCCGTGCCGCCCGGTGCGCGGTATTCGGGCACTTTCAGGCGGTTCGGGCTGTGGATGAAGTCGACCAGGCTGGCGCCTTTCGGGCACAGGGTGCCGCGGTTCACCGGGTGATCGGCATCGCCTTCCACGTGGATGATGCTGGAGACGGCGTTTTTCGCGCCATCGCCCAATCCATACAGCAGGACGCCGCATCCTACCGAACAGTAGGGACAGGTATTGCGTGTCTCGGTCGTGCGAGACAGCTTGTATTGCCGCACTTCCGCCATCGCCTGGCCCGGTGCGAAACCGAGCAGGGCGAGGCTGGAACCAGCAATGGTCGCGCCAGTTACCCGAAGGAACTGGCGCCTGGACATCTGAACCATATTCAGGCCTCTATGATGTGAGTAAATAAAAAGTCATACGGCGTCGTAGTCGTGTCATATCACCAAGATATAAGCACCATGCCTGTGCCGTATGACATCATTTTACCCCTCAATCCTGATCAAGGCTCAGTTCGCAGGAGAAAGTTTCCTTTAGTCAACGTTAATTTGACGGTACCGAACGTTCCCTCTAAACAATGCCAGCCTGCCCGGAGGACTTGCACATCGCTACCCACCCATGCAAAAAACCCGCTCGCGAGCGGGTTTGGGGGAGTGATAAAAATTACAGGCTGTAGCGCAAGGTCAGCGCCACATTGCGCGGCGCGCCCGGCAGACTCAGGTTCGGGCTGGAACCGTGGCCCGACACGATGTAGCGCGTGTCGCCGATATTGTTGACGTTCAGCTGCACTTCATAGCGGCCCGTGCGGTACACGGCCATGGCGTCGGCCGTCACGTAGCCGGGCAGCACCACCGTATTGCCCGCATTGGCGAAACGGCTGCCAACGGCATTCGCGCCACCGCCCACGGTGAAGCCGTAGCCCAGGTCTTTCGTCAGCCACAAATTGGCCATGTTGCGTGCCGTCAGGGTGGCGCGCTTGCCTTTGACGTCAACGGAGCCAGCCGCATTCACGCTCGTGTCCTTGGCGATGGAGTCCGTGATGGTGGCGTCCAGCCAAGCGTAGCCGGCCATCATTTTCCAGCCATCGTGCAAGTCCGCATTGAAGGTCAGCTCCAGGCCATCCGTGCGCTGCGTGCCGATTGGGAAGATGCGGTTCGTGATCGGTTCGCTGCTCTTGATATTGTCGCGCTCCAGGCGGAACAGCGACACGGTGGCGTTGGCGCGGCCGCCCCACAGGTCGTACTTGGCGCCCACTTCCGTGTTGCGCGTGGTTTCCGGCGCCAGGTCGGCATTGTTGGCGGCCAGGGCGAAGTTCTCGCCACTCGGCTGGAACGAGCGGCTCCACGACGCGTAGTACGACTGCACGGCGCTCGGTTGCCAGACGAGCCCGGCGCGGGGGCTGAAGGCCGAATCCGTGCGCGACAGGTCCGCAAGCGTCAGTCCGGCCGCATTGGCCAGACGCGACTGCTGCTTGTAGCGGTCATAGCGCAGGCCGGCCAGCGCCTTCCACTCTTCGCTGATGCTGATGGCGTCCTGCACGTAGGCGGCGGCCGTATCGTAGGTACCGAAGGTATCGCCGCGCGCGCCCAGCTTGGTCCGGTCGACAACGGGTAGCACGGGATTGAAGATCGACACGGGATTCGCAGGTGTCGATACAGCGATGGCGGCCCAGCTCGACGCATCCTTGTTTTGCTTGCCGAATTCGGCGCCGTACAGCACTTCATGGCGCAAGGTGCCAGTGACCAGCTTTTGCGTCAGTTCCGTCTGGTTGAACCACCCGCTTTCGTCGCGGTTCAGCTTGGCGTGACCGAGGCTCATCGTGCCCTTGACTTCGTTGACGTTGCCGGAAATATTCGTGTTGTTGCGGTCCAGGTGGTAATCGTAATAGCGGAAGGCATTGCGCAGCGACAAGCTATCGCTGAACTTGTGCGTCAGGGTGGCGGCCGTGGACACGACGCGCGACTGGCTGAAGTCCGCATCGCGGGCGTTCGCGGCGCCAAAATAGGTGCGCGCATCGACGGCGACGGGACGGCCCTGGTAGGACGGGATGCCAAAGTCCGTCAGGCGGCGGTCTTCCAGGTAATCGCCCTGCAGCAGCAATTTGGTGGCGCTGGACAGGCGGATGGCCACGGAAGGCGACAGCGCCGTGCGGTTGATGAATTGCTGGTCGCGGTAGCTGTCCGACAATTCGCGCGCGCCCGTGAAGCGCCAGTCCACCGTCTCGCCGACACGGCCCACGTCGACTTCGCCGCGGCGCCCTGCCGTGTTGGTCAGGCTCAGGGCCACGTCCGTGATGTCCACGCCCGGCTTCTTGGTAATGCGGTTCACCAGGCCACCCGAGGAACCGCGGCCGTACAGCACGGCGGCCGGCCCCTTGATCACTTCTAGGCGTTCCACATTTGACAGGTCGCGGAAATACAGGGCGTCATCGCGGAAGCCGTCGACGAACTGGTCGCCGATGGCCGTGAAGCCGCGGATGAATATCTGGTCGCGCTGGCCGTCACCCGTGGACAAGCCCACGCCGGGGATGTTCTTCATGATGTCCTGGATCGACATGGCGTTCTGGTCGCGGATGACAGCGGCCGGCACCACGTTGATCGTCTGCGGCACGTCGCGCAGGGCCATTTCCGTCTTGGTGCCGCTGGCGGAGGTGGCGGCGACATAGCCATCCTTGTCCTTCGATGCCGTCACGGTGACGGCCGGCAAACTTTCCTGCGCCCAAGTCGCCAATGGCGTGGCGCCCAAGGTCAAGGCGCCCAGTACGGCGATGGTGATCGGTTTGAATCCTGGCTTGCGACGTTGCTGCATACAATTCCCTGGTCGATGTTTTAATACGAATGATTATCATTAGTATTTTATCAGGCAAGCCTGCGTAAAGTAAGCACTTCTGTAAGTGATAGTACTTATGGACTAGGTACTTGATGTAAAAACACAACAGGAAATCAATATCAAAAAATAATTAAAATTGCTTTGAAAAACTATTTCTCTGCGTCAATGCTATACTTGCGGCTTGCTGGACAGCGGTCAGCCTGACCGACATGCCCCTTGCTTCACCTCCAACGCCACGCTCAGCGCGGCGCGCCGCACAGCCATCACGCGGCACCCGAAGACCCCGATCCCCTGCGCCTTGCGGCGCCTGTCCGCCCCTGCTGGCGGCGGCGATCATGACTATTAAACTGTTAGGAATTACATGAAAAACCTGAACATCGGCAGCCGCCTTGGCGTCGGCTTTGCTGTCGTATTGCTGTTGCTTGCCGCCTTGACCATCACCGCCCTCGTGCGCATGCAAACGGCCAGCGACCTGACTTACCGCCTCATCAATACCAGCATCAAGAATCAGCGCATGGTGGCCGAATGGTCGAAGATCATTGAACTCAACAGCGTGCGCGGCGTCGCCTCGTTCGAGATTACCGATCCTGTCGTGCGCGCCAAGATCGAGGAAGACTTGAAAGTCGATGCAGAGCGTTCCAGCAAGCTGCAGGATGACATCGTCGCCTCCCTGCTCAACCCGGCCGTGATCGAGCAATTCAAGGTCGTGCGCAAGGTGCGCACCGACTACGTGACGACGCGCGCACGCGCCTTCAAGATGAAGGCCGACGGCGATATGGCGGGTGCCAAAGTCGTGTTCGACAAGGAAGTCGCGCCGATCACCGTGGCCTACCTGGCCGAAGTCAAGCGCTTTGCCACCATGCAGATCAAGGCTGCCGACGGCGTCGGCAACAGCATCATCGAAGCCTACAGCGGCACGCGCATCTTCCTGATCACCATGGGCGTGATGGCCGTGCTGATGGGTATCGGTTTCGCGTGGTGGATCACGCGCTCGATCACCGGCCCCATCCGCGCTGCCGTGAAAGTGGCGGAAACCGTGGCAGCGGGCGACCTCACCAGCACCATCATTGCGCAAGGCCGCGATGAAACGGGCCAGCTGATGCATGCGTTGAAAACCATGAACGACAGCCTCGTCGGCATCGTGGGCCAGGTGCGCAGCGGCACCGACACCATCGCCACGGCATCGGCCGAAATCGCCGCCGGCAACCAGGACTTGTCGTCGCGCACAGAACAGCAAGCCAGCTCGCTGGAAGAAACGGCCTCGTCGATGGAAGAACTGACCTCGACCGTCAAGCAAAACGCCGACAATGCGCGCCAGGCAAATAAACTGGCCGGCGACGCGGCCGGCATCGCCAGCCGCGGCGGCGCCGTGGTGGCCGAAGTGGTCGCCACCATGGGCGAGATCAATACCTCGTCGAAGAAAATCGTCGACATCATTTCCGTCATCGACGGCATCGCCTTCCAGACCAACATCCTGGCACTGAACGCAGCCGTGGAAGCGGCGCGCGCCGGCGAACAGGGCCGCGGCTTCGCCGTCGTGGCAACCGAGGTGCGCAACCTGGCGCAACGCTCGGCAGCGGCGGCAAAAGAAATCAAGGGCTTGATCGACGACTCCGTGCAAAAAGTCGATGTGGGCACGGACCTGGTCGACAAGGCCGGCAAGACGATGGAAGAAATCGTGCAAAGCATCGGCTTCGTCACGTCCATCATGAGCGAGATCAGCAACGCCAGCGAAGAGCAGAGCGCGGGCATCGAGCAAGTCAACCAGGCCATTTCCGAAATGGATCAAGTGACCCAGCAAAATGCGGCGCTGGTGGAAGAAGCGTCGGCAGCGGCCGAAGCGATGCAGGAACAGGCGAGCGAACTGGCGCAGGTGGTCAGCGTGTTCCGCCTGGACGCCAATGCGGCGGCGACCGACCGTTTCAGCGTGAAAGCGGCACAGCGCAGCGCGCCGGCCACTCCGACAACTGCGGCCGCACCAGCCCGCAAGGCCTCGGCCCCTGCCCTGCGCCTGCCCGTGACACGCACCAGCAGCAAGGCAACGGCACCGGCCGAAGGCGAGTGGGAAGAGTTCTAAATTTTCTTCAGCAAGCCCTGCGGCATCAAGCCGCGCGGGCTTGCGCTTGGGCGATCAGTGCCGCCAGTTCGCGCGGCACGGATTGTCCCAGGAATTCCAGCGCCAGCGCTTCCGGATCGATGGCGGCGTCCGCTGGCAAGCCATGCTCGAAGCCGCCCACCATGGTGCGGCAAAAATGCGGCGATTCCGCCCGCGTTTCCACATACCAGCAACCCGCATGGCCTTGCACGAAGTATTCGCCGATAAAGTAGCCGAGCATGGTTTTCACCCATTGCCAGCTTTCGTCGCGGATGACGATGGTGCGCATGGCCGCGTCGATGTACGGCAGGTATTCGGCCGCATTGGTCAGCACTTCGTGCGCGGGCTGGATGCCCAGGCGCTCGACAAAGTTCACCAGCGACGCGCCCAGCGCGTCATAGTAGGCATCAAAAGCCGTTTGGCTTTGCTGCAATAATTGCTCTTGTTCGTACGACAGCATTCACACTCCACAGACATTCAACAATCGCCTATTTTACGCCACGCTCACATCGACACCAGCCCGCTGCAGCAAGGCCTGGTTGCGGGGAGACAAATGCGTCACCTGCAAATGCTTGCCCGCCTTTTCATAACGCTCATACAAGGCTTCGATGGCGGCGATGGCCGAGTGATCGGCCATGTGCAGGTGCCGGCAATCGAGGATGACGCGGGCCGGGTCGGTCGCCGCCTGGAACAGTTCCAGGAAATGCGTGGTCGAGGCGAAAAACAGGGTGCCGTGCGGCAGGTACACCCGCACGCCCGCGCCAGTGTCATCGATGTCGGCACGCATGTCGCGCGCATGTTGCCAGGCGAAATTCAAGGCGGCAATCACGATGCCGCACAGCACGGCCAGCGCCAGGTCCGTGAACACGGTGATCACCGTCACGGCGACGATCACCAGCGCATCCTGCAACGGCACCTTGCCCAGCACGCGCAAAGAACCCCAGGCAAACGTCTGCTGCGCCACGACGAACATCACGCCCACGAGGGCAGCGAGCGGGATGCGCTCGATCAGCGGCGACAGAAACAGGATGAACAGCAAAATCATCACACCGGCAGTTGCACCCGACAGGCGCGAGCGGCCGCTAGAACTCAGGTTGATCATCGTCTGCCCGATCATGGCGCAGCCGCCCATGCCGCCAAACAGGCCCGAAACGACGTTCGATGCGCCCAGGGCGATGCATTCGCGGTTGGGCTGGCCCCGTGTTTCCGTCATCTCATCCGTGAGATTAAAGGTGAGCAAGGTTTCCAGCAAACCCACCATGGCCATCAGGGCCGCATACGGGAAGATGATGTGCAAGGTGGCCATGTCCAGCGGCACCGTGGGCCAGTGGAATGCCGGCAAGCCGCCGGCGATATGCGCGAGGTCGCCCAGGGTGCGCGTGGGCAGGTGCAAGAAATGGCTGAGCACACCCACGCCGAGGATGGCCACCAGCGCCGGCGGCACGGCTTTTGTCAGGCGCGGCAGCACGTAGACGATGGCCATGGTGAGCAGCACCAGCGCGCCCATCACGTACAAGGAGGTGCCTTGCAGCCAGGTTTCGCCTTGCGGCGTGGCCTGACGAAAATGTTCTAGCTGGGCCATGGCGATGACGATGGCCAGGCCATTCACGAAGCCCAGCATCACCGGGTAGGGCACCATACGGATCAGTTTTCCAAGGCGCAAGATGCCGAACAGCGCCATGATGATGCCGCTTAGCACCACGGTCGCCAGTAGATATTGCACGCCATGCTGGGCCACGAGCGCGACGATGACGACGGCCATGGAACCGGCCGCGCCCGAAATCATGCCGGGGCGCCCGCCAAAGATGGCCGTGAATGCGCAAATGATGAAGGCGCCATACAGGCCCATCAGGGGATTCAGTTGCGCCACGAGGGCAAAGGCGATGCACTCGGGCACCAGCGCGAATGAGGTGGTCAGCCCCGCCAGGACGTTTTTTTGTATGTTCGAGAACCACTCGTCCCGAAAAGTTGCGTTGATCATTGATACACATCCAGGGTCGGAACAGAGAAATGCGCGCGCGATGCACAGTCATCGGGCGCAGCCATACCAGCGGTCGTCAAAACGAAGCCATGCCGAGGTCGCACGCAGAGGAAAATCGTCGGTGACTACATGGGATTGGCGGACAGAGGAAGATTCAGCAGCGCCATGCGGCGCTGCCGAGCCTGCACACATTATACAAGATGCAGCCGGGCCGATGGACGGGGCGGCAGCGCGCAGCGGGAGCGGATACTGGCAAGCAAATAATGTTTCCAATAGTTTTATTTTCAAAATAAAAACAATTTAATGGGAATATTTTAAATAATCTCCGCCGTTTCAATTGGAGAGTATCTATTCAATTTTCTCCACTATTCTACTCAGCAGTGGTGGAGACTGTTGACCACATTAAAAAACGGGGCGTATCCGAAAAGCCAGACGAGTAGGGAAACTCAGGAGGAATCATGACCGACGCGCAATTATATGCCAGTAATATTACAATCAACATTCTCGTTGTAATAGACACCGATCTGATCATGGCCCAGCATCCACGTCAGACGAGTCCCGACCAAACCAAGCCTGTGGGCCTGGTGCATACCAGCCAGTACATGATTGCCACCGACCTGCGCGGCATCAATAGCGGGCAAGGTACCGCCGACCTGAGCTTCAAGGCCAATGTGGGCGACTTCGTCTCGTTCACCGGCGCTTCCATCTATGACAATGCCGATTCGGCCGTCATTGTCTACGGCATCAATTACTGGAATGGCGACAAGGTCTTCAATACCTTTGTTTCCAATACCATTACACGGAGAAATGCGGCCGTGCCGAATACGGATTCGTCGAATGGTTTGCCGGCCGTACAGCAATCGCGCAATTTCTCCAATTTCACGGCGCAGGTATCCAAATCGGGCACGGAAAATTTCTACGTCTATATTGCCGTATATAGCCTGAATGACGATGGCCAGACGCAAAGCCTGTATGGTTATTTTTATTGGGATCCACAGATTACTGTCGGTTAGTCATTTCGCGGAAACCAAATAAATATAAACCATTTATTTGATTACCGCCGACTGCAGCCGGCGCAGAGATACGCCTGGACGTCGCCACAGACGAAAAAAAGCCCACCGAAGTGGGCTTTTTTATTTGCGCATGTATCACATGCACTTATCTGGAGGCGAGGACGGGAATCGAACCCGTCTAAACGGCTTTGCAGGCCGCTGCATAACCTCTTTGCTACCTCGCCAGAGGAACTGCTTGGATGCGCCTCGCGGCCCACCTTGAAAACTGGAGCGGGAGAAGAGTCTCGAACTCTCGACCTCAACCTTGGCAAGGTTGCGCTCTACCAACTGAGCTACTCCCGCATTGGAGCTTGGTTACCGCCTAATCGCGCCGCGTACCGCGGCGGATAAAAAAAGGAAGCCAGCTTAGCTTCCCTTTAGAATTCTGGAGCGGGAGAAGAGTCTCGAACTCTCGACCTCAACCTTGGCAAGGTTGCGCT